>NZ_BAAGYM010000038.1:0-2133 GCF_054779315.1 Niabella aquatica | reverse complement strand
TAATCAAAGCAAGGGATATACAGGCAGCACGTTATAAGGATTACCCGGGCATTTATTGTAACGCGCAAATGAGCAGTAAAATGCTGAAAGAAATTTGCGTGATCGATAATGTAGGACAGATGCTGCTGAAAGCGGCCATGGAAAAGCTCAACCTCTCTGCCCGTGCCTATGATCGTATTTTAAAGGTAGCGCGCACTATCGCCGACCTGGAAGGAAGCGATAACATCAAGCCGGAATATCTTGCCGAAGCCATCCAGTACAGGAGTCTGGACAGGGAAGGCTGGGCAGGGTAATTTTATATTCAATTCAGGCATTATTTATTGAACAGCCAAAAATATCTTTTTTGTCTAATTTACAATTACCAATATTCTTTCCTGTTAATTACATAGTAATTTATTAACGCGGTTATTACTACCTTTTTGTTATTCTATACCAAGAACGAAAGCTTATCCCTGATTTGAAAGCATCAACCCGGTATCATCAAGAATATCCAATACTGCTAATTCGAAAGATGTTAGCATATCACTGATCTTTAAATATTCTTTCCTACTGTAATGAGATTCAAAATTTCTAAAATCTTCAGTCCGTTCTAAATTCTTCTCAGAAAAGAACAGAAATTGCTCAATGTTGATAATTTTTAATAAATAAGCATTACCTGAAGAGGGAACTACTCCACAAACAAATTTATCTACCTACTATAAGCCCCCAATCATAAGTTTCGTAAATAGCCTTAATATCAGCTAATTGATATTATCCCCGAATAGCAATGGCGAGTTACTACTAAAATTCAAGGGAGAAGTATTCCCGGAGAGTATCAGAAATTGAGGAAGAAATAATACAAGAAGTACACCAAATCCATTACTGGAAACCCTAAAAGAATCGAAGCAGTTATTAAAGAAGATCGTGAGATAATAGCACCTAAGAGAAGACAGAACTAAAGAAGAAATACAAATCATACAGCCACCATCGACAAAGCAAGTATCTAATGCCAGAGAAAGGGGAAAAGAATATCTTGATACACTGGCAGAGAAAGAAGAAATCCGAGAACACAGATTTATCTAAACCTATATTAAAAAACTATCAGAGCAAAGAGGCTATGTAGCAAGTATTGAAGAAGAAGTTAAAGGCGGCCGGGTGGATGTGTCGTTATTAAAAGACATCATTAAAATTGCTTGCGAAATAGCGTACCACAATTTGCCTGGATAAATCGATAACGATAACTTTGCCTATATTCGGGTGCAAAATGGTTATATTGGTACGGGACAATATGGAAAAGTACTTATGCTGTTTGAACTCGCAGAAAAAATTTGTTAAGGAATTCGAAGGATTAATTGGAGACATTAGAATCTTGTATATTAAATCTGAATAGAAGATATACTTATTGAAAAACAAGAGAGTATAAAATAAATTGTGTAAACAGATTAAGCAACTGTACTTAGAGGCGGCATCTGTTGTCAAAGATAGTTAAGAACTGATGGAGTATGAACCCCCAATTTTGGATGGGCATACTCCATTTTTTTCGATATTAGAAATAGCCATGTAAACAGCCTTTAGGGCTGCCTGGTCATCAGGGAACTGCACCTTTGTCTTCGTATATTTTCTAATACCCCGGTTCAGATTTTCGATGGTATTGGTGGTATAAATGATTTTTCGGATTTCCAGCGGAAAATCAAAATAGCTGGTAAGACAGTCCCAGTTGTTGCGCCAGGACTCAATGGCATGACGGTACTTATGGCCCCATTTTTCGGATAATTTTTCCAAAGCAGCTTCTGCTGCATCCCGATTTACAGCCCCATAAACCTCCTTTAAATCAGCGCAGAAGGGTTTTCTGTCTTTCCACACCACATACTTGCAGGAGTTGCGGATCTGGTGTACCACACAGAGCTGGGTTACCGTATCAGGGAATACCCCTTTGATGGCATCTGTAAAACCTTTGAGATTATCGGTGCAGGCGATCAGGATATCTTCCACGCCCCGGGCTTTCAGATCAGTCAGTACGCTCATCCAGAAGGAAGTTGATTCTGTTTCAGCCATCCACATGCCCAACACTTCTTTCAGTCCATCGTTTTTCAGGCCAATAACCAGGTAAATGCACTTGTTGATATACTTGCTATTCTGCTTTACTTTCAGTAC
>NZ_BAAGYM010000037.1:0-1879 GCF_054779315.1 Niabella aquatica | reverse complement strand
TTATTTTTATCGTCCGGCTATACAAGCGTCCCCGACTCGTATAAGTATGGTTCTGATGATGCTGCCACCGGTCAAATGCTGGCGCCGGATAATTATGTGCAATACGCTTTAAGGCCTTCAGGCTATAACCGCTACCTTTATGCGAACGGGAATCCGTTAAAATATACGGATCCCAGCGGCGATCTGTCTCATGCAGAATGGAACCAGGCAATGAGCCTGATTGAAAATACAGTAGGCACAGGCGGCGGGAATGGAGGTTATATCAGTTCGGGAATGGGCTCGCCCTATATTTTTAAATCGATGGATGAGGCGTTTGGCTATGGTGTAGGTTATATATCAGATCATGGCTGGTGGGGCGGCACAGCGCCCGGTTCTGCCGGGCAGGCATTGGCTAACTATAGCGCCCGCACCCGTGGCAGCGGTCGTGTTACAGCTGGTATGTGGAACGGGTATATGTCTGCACAATGGAGCGGTTATGCCTATGATATCAATACCATGAATGCATCTTCCGTTAAGTTGGGTAACGGATTTCAAACTACGGGTCTTACTTATGCTCATGCAAACTTAGGAGGCTTTGTAACCACTTTTTATTCTTATTCAAAGGCAGAAGCGTTATTTTTGGGGCAGCAAAATGGGGGTACCCCTTATTATGAGGATCCTTTATTTTATTTGAATAGTGCCTTGGGTGGTGCTGGAGTAGGCTTGGCAGTGAAGGGTGAGATGTGGAAAACAAATGAATTATGGCATATACAGAAGAATGGTAAAGTTCGCTATGCTTGGGATCCTAAAAGAAATAATCATTTTATTAAGCAATCTAGACTAAACTCACTAAATAAGACTGCGGGTTTAAGAAATTTTAGTAATAAAGTTGCTTATGCTAGTCTTGCTGTTACTGGATATAATATTATATCAACAGGGGAGATTAACCCATCCGATATGCTTAATGCAACTATGGCAGGCATTTCTTTTACCGGAGTCGGAAGTTTAATTTCAGGAACTTATTTTATTGTTGATTTCGGATTTACTATTTTCACAGGAGAGGGGCTTGGGCAGCGGTTAGATAGAGCAGTTGGAAGTTCGGTACAATTATGGTAGTATATGTATAGCATTTTTAAATTTTACTTTTTGAATTATTACTATTTCTTTTATAAAAAAGATGCGGATGAGAAATTTGCTATAACAAGAGCATTAAATCTTATTATGATAAATTTGACGTTCATTGCTTATACTATTTTGGTTTTGGTACTGAAATTATTTCCTGATGCTAGACTTTTTTTTACAGAAATTAAAAAATATGGCTATGTTTACTTTTTGATATTAGCGGCAACATTTCTTATTCACTATCTCTTGCAAAAGAAATTAAAAAGGCTTATTCACGATAATATTAAAGAATTTATCAAGAACGAAAAATCTCAAAATAAGTTTATTGTTTTTTTTACAACTTTTGCGATTTTTCTATGTTTTGTGTTGGTTTTATTTATCTAGTAGGTTTTACAATCTTATGTTTTTAACGGAATTAGACGGCAGAATGTTGTTAGGTACATTTAATTGCACCGAATCTTTAAAAGTAGAATGGCAACCGAGAGCAAAAGAGATATTGGCATCGGTACAAAAACATTAGTAATAGTTATCAAAAATGAAAAACCGCCCCAATTACTTTTGAGACGGCTTCTTGTTTTTAGCTGTAATTTAAAGGTTCGAAAATTTTATTTACAGTGCAGCAACATTTTTATTAAAGCAGTCTTTAAATTTCTTTTTTGTAAGCATAGTTCCAGTCATTCCTAAGATGATGTTTATTTTTATCGTCCGGCTATACAAGCGTCCCCGACTCGTATAAGTATGGTTCTGATGATGCTGCCACCGGTCAAATGCTGGCGCC
>NZ_BAAGYM010000036.1:0-1835 GCF_054779315.1 Niabella aquatica | reverse complement strand
AGTCATAGTTTTTGGAAATGTTGTTAAACATTTTTTCAATCTGCTCGTGTTTTCCTTTGTTGGAATTTTGATAGGGTATAATTACCTGTGTATTCATTTTTATTTTATTTAATAGGAAAAGCGATAAAATTAAAATTTGCTTTTAATAACGGTGTTGGTCTACCCATTAATCACTCCAAATGGCTTTCCATTTTCTAAATTCGGAGGGCATAATCCTGTACCGGGCAAAATTTCCCTCGTGCATCCCCATCAGCTCTGTTTCTACGGCTTCTATAAATTTAGCCCGGTCATCCGGCGGTAGTTTTTCCGCCTCGCTTTTTATGGTGGTTATGGCTTTGTCTTTCTCCATTGCCTGCATGATGATTTTCACGATGACGGCTCTGATTTCTTCCCTGTATTTTAAGCGGAATGTATCAGGCTCGCCCAATGACTGTCGAACGGCGGCATAACGCAATGCCGACCTTTCGTAAGCCCACATAAAAACATCCTTTAACAACCCGATACGGTTCAGTTCGTATATGCCGAGAATACCTTTTACGTAATACGTTTCCGGCACATCTATAAATGACAGGGGAGCAAGGTTATGACGGTTCAGGGGAATATTAGCCCCCAATCGTGAAACTCTTTTATTGACATCATCAAAGGGTTGCAGATAAGGGAAATGAACCAGCACAAAGAAGACCTGTTCAAAAGGGTTTTGAATTTGATTTGCCTTTTCGAGAATGAGGTCGAAAAATTCGGAGATAAGCTGGGGAATGCCCAAAGGGGTAAAAACGGAGTGGGTAATGCCTACGCCAAACTCCCGCAATCTGCCCGATGCTGCCGGATTGGGCAAAAGGTTATTAGAGAGCAGGGCATGCAGGTTGAGCATGGTGTATCGGTTAAAACCAATTTCGTCTGCCGTATCCACCAGGAACTCAATCGCATCTTTGTGGTTTAAAATCATTTGGGTTTCTTTGGGCGATTTATCTCCTGCGGGCTTCCCCTCGTGGATGAGCATTTCCGTATCCAACAGCGAATAGGTATTCCCCTCCAAACGGCTGGAGTTCCACGACAGGTCAATCAACAGCCTGTTCAAAATCTGCCGGGCATACGTTCCGGCGGGTTGGTTATCCCCCTGTGTCTTCCCGATTTCCGCCAACTTTTTTTTGTCCTCCGGTGTCAGGTAGCTGTCTATATTGGGGCGGTAATTTTCAAGAAAATCCCTGTTATAACCAACTGGTATTCTTTGGGCTTCAGGTCGGGAAACAAGGGCAAGGATTTCTTTGCCCTCCGGGGATAGCGGAATTAAATCTGCCGGGCTATCCTGTGCTTCTGCCTGTTGCCCTTTCGGGAAATAGCGTGTTGCCCGGGCTTCTCCCGATACAATGACCCGGTTATTGTCTTTCAGTTCCCTAAGCCGTCTTTGCAAAGTCCGCTTCTCGATTGGAAACCCCAAACCGTCCATAATCTGCTCAATGGATAAACCGTTTTCGGTCAATAAAGCTAAGATGGCTTCTGTTTGCTGCTTTTTTGTCATCGCCCCGGTAGTGTTTAAATCACGACAATATTACGTTTATTTTGTCGCGAAAACAATTATTGCGACATATTGTTGTCGCAATACCGCTATCGTGACAGCTTTTTGTCGTTAAATGGTTCTTCATCCGGGAACTGCAAAATGAATATTCAGGCTTTTACCCTTGCTGTACTAAATGCTGTAAATCCGGGTCATTCTTAATGCGCTCCATTTCGTTTTAAAAAATGTTCACGACATCCAGCTTTATCTGTTTGCAATTGCTCTCGATTTCCTACTTCATATTATCCGCTCCGTTTTCATCGGGGCTTATCCGAAGAGA
>NZ_BAAGYM010000035.1:0-5639 GCF_054779315.1 Niabella aquatica | reverse complement strand
AGCCTCACATTTTTGTGAGGCTCTCTAAGAAGAATGGCAGCTACCTACTCTCCCGCATTGTGGTGCAGTACCATCGGCCTTAAGGGGCTTAACTTCTCTGTTCGGTATGGGAAGAGGTGAACACCCTTGGTATAACCACCATAAAAAGGTTCTCATTTTATCCCGCCCCTTCAGGAGCGGTTAGGTGAGGTAATAAGTTAACATATTGGAAAAAATTTAAAAATTAGAAGAGTACCTAACATAATAAAATTAAAGCGTACGGGCAATTAGTACTACTCGGCTTTGATGTTACCACCTTTACACCTGTAGCCTATCAACGTCATAGTCTCTGACGGCCCTTAAAAGTAAACTCATCTTGAGATAGGTTTCACGCTTAGATGCTTTCAGCGTTTATCCTGTCCGTACTTAGCTACTCAGCACTGCACCTGGCGGCACAACTGATACACCAGCGGTACGTACGACCCGGTCCTCTCGTACTAAGGTCATGTTCTCGCAATTTACTAACGCCCACCACAGATAGGGACCGAACTGTCTTGCGACGTTCTGAACCCAGTTCACGTGCCACTTTAATCGGCGAACAGCCGAACCCTTGGGACCTTCTCCAGCCCCAGGATGTGACGAACCGACATCGAGGTGCCAAACCTCCCCGTCGATATGAGCTCTTGGGGGAGATCAGCCTGTTATCCCCGGAGTACCTTTTATCCTTTGAGCGACGGCCCTTCCATACAGAACCGCCGGATCACTTTAGCCGACTTTCGTCCCTGCTCGGCCTGTTTGCCTCACAGTCAAGCTCCCTTTTACTAATGCGCTCTGCGTACGATTACCAACCGTACTGAGGGAACCTTTGCAAGCCTCCGTTACGCTTTAGGAGGCGACCACCCCAGTCAAACTACCCACCATGCACTGTTTCCCTAACGGGATTAGATCCTAAATCAAAGAAGGTTGGTATTTCAACGACCGCTCCACACTACCTGGCGGCAATGCTTCATAGCGTCCCAACTATACTACACATCCGTAATTCAAAATCAATGCAAAGTTGTAGTGAAGGTTCACGGGGTCTTTCCGTCCCGTGGCGGGTAACCGGCATCTTCACCGATACTACAATTTCACCGGGCTCGTGGAGGAGACAGCGTTCAACTCATTAGACCATTCGTGCAGGTCGGAACTTACCCGACAAGGAATTTCGCTACCTTAGGACCGTTATAGTTACGGCCGCCGTTTACTGGGGCTTCAGTCAGAAGCTTTGGATTGCTCCGAACATCCTTCCTTAACCTTCCAGCACCGGGCAGGTATCAGGCTCTATACGTCATCTTTCGATTTTGCAGGGCCCTATGTTTTTGTTAAACAGTTGGTTGAACCATTTCACTGAGACCGCATCACTGCGGTACGCTTTATCCCGAAGTTACAGCGTCAATTTGCCTAGTTCCTTCTCCACGGCTCACCCGAGCGCCTTAGAATACTCATCCCGTCTACCTGTGTCGGTTTGCGGTACCGGCTGCTATACTCGCTTTTCTTGGAAGAACTTTCACCACTGCGCTTCACCCGAAGGATCCACTCTGCTAATCCGTCAGCTTATGTGGCTAGCATTCTCCGTCACTTTTAATGCATAGCAGGCGCAGGAATATTAACCTGCTTTCCATCGTCTACCCCTTTCGGGTTTGACTAAGGACCGGGCTAACCCTGATCCGATTAACGTTGATCAGGAACCCTTAGACTTTCGGCGATAAGGTTTTTCACCTTATTTATCGTTACTTATGCCTACATTTTCTTTTCTAACAGCTCCAGCATACGTCACCGCACACCTTCAATGCCATTAGAATGCTCCCCTACCGATATACCACCTGGTGGCAATCATAGAGCTTCGGTTCATAGTTTAATACCCGATTATTTTCCGCGCAGAGCCTCTCGACCAGTGAGCTGTTACGCACTCTTTAAATGAATTGCTGCTTCCAAGCAAACATCCTGGCTGTTATTGAAACTCTACATCGTTTGTTTAACTTAACTATGTATTGGGGACCTTAGCTGCTATTCTGGGTTATTTCCCTCTCGGCCATGGACCTTAGCGCCCACAGCCTCACTCCCGGTAAACATCTGTTAGCATTCGGAGTTTGTCAGGGTTTGGTAGGCGGTGAAGCCCCCTAGCCCAATCAGTAGCTCTACCTCTAACAGACTTATAAAACCGAGGCTGTTCCTAAAAACATTTCGGGGAGAACGAGCTATCTCTCAGTTTGATTGGCCTTTCACCCCTATCCACAGGTCATCGCAAGACTTTTCAACGTCAACGCGTTCGGTCCTCCAGTGTGTGTTACCACACCTTCAACCTGCCCATGGATAGATCACAAAGTTTCGCGTCTACCCCCACTGACTAAGCGCCCTGTTCGGACTCGCTTTCGCTACGGCTCCGTTTGTAAAAACTTAACCTCGCCAGTGAGGAGTAACTCGTAGGCTCATTATGCAAAAGGCACGCCGTCATCCATTGCTGGACTCCGACCGCTTGTAGGCGTACGGTTTCAGGTACTATTTCACTCCCTTATTTAGGGTGCTTTTCACCTTTCCCTTACGGTACTGGTTCACTATCGGTGTCTGAGGAGTATTTAGCCTTACCAGATGGTGCTGGCAGATTCAAGCAGGATTCCTCCGGTCCCGCCCTACTCAGGATTCCGCGCGTCCTCATCAATTTACGCTTACACGGCTTTCACGCTCTATGGCTTAATTTTCCAAAAAATTCAGCTTGATGATGATTTCTAAATGCGGTCCTACAACCCTCATGGAGCACGCCCCACAAGTTTAGGCTCTTCCCCGTTCGCTCGCCACTACTTAGGGAATCATTTGTTATTTTCTTTTCCTCCGCCTACTTAGATGTTTCAGTTCAGCGGGTTGGCTCTCTTTCGAGTAATATACCTTCAGTATATTAGGTTGTCCCATTCGGAGATCCGGGGATGTAATACTCGTGTGCAGTTCCCCCCGGCTTTTCGCAGCTTACCACGTCCTTCGTCGCCTCTCAGACCCAAGGCATCCACCATACGCCCTTAATTGCTTTAAAAAAGTTTATAAAACTTAATTAATATGAGGCCAGCATCGCTGCTGGACTTCTTTATTTAGTTTGTTGTAGTTGTTACCCGACCACATTGCTTCAGACCAACCAATAAAATGGTGATTTCTACAATTATGATCGATAAACTTGTTAGGTACTCTCCTAACAATATTTTTTTCCAATATGTCAAAGAACTTTTTCAATCTGACAATTAGCCAATCTGCTAATGCCACAATGAAATTGTAGATAATTATGGCTGCGAACCACTTCCAACCTCTCAGGTATTATCTTATCTTAAGAACTTAATTCTAAATTTAAAATTCTACATTCTAAATTTAAAAGTGGAGGATATCGGAGTCGAACCGATGACCCTCTGCGTGCAAGGCAGATGCTCTAGCCAACTGAGCTAACCCCCCATGTTTAGTTGACAGGTTAACAAGTTGACAGGTTGAAAAGGATTTTCCTTGTTAACCTTTAAACTTTTCAACTACAACTTCTCCAAGTAGACCCGACCAGATTTGAACTGGTGACCCCTACATTATCAGTGTAGTGCTCTAACCAGGCTGAGCTACGGATCTAGAATAATGTGCCAATGTGATAACTAGCTAATATGCTAATGATAAATCTATAATTATCCGTTGGCTTTAGATCGCCCTACTCAAATTGGCCATCAGGTCGTATGTAAAGAACTTTGTTCAGTTGACAAGTTTATAAGATAATAGGTTGATAAGGTAATTCCCATTGTCAACTTTTAAACATCTCAACTTTTCAACTTCAATAATATTGAAAGAATAGGAAACAACAGCACCGGTAAATCGTATGCTCTAAAAAGGAGGTATTCCAGCCGCACCTTCCGATACGGCTACCTTGTTACGACTTAGCCCCAATTACCAGTTTTACCCTAGGCAGCTCCTTACGGTTACCGACTTTAGGTACACCCGGCTTTCATGGCTTGACGGGCGGTGTGTGCAAGGTCCGGGAACGTATTCACCGTATCATTGCTGATATACGATTACTAGCGATTCCAGCTTCACGCAGTCGAGTTGCAGACTGCGATCTGAACTGAGAGACGTTTTTTGGGATTAGCTTCACATCACTGTGTCGCAACCCTTTGTACGCCCCATTGTAGCACGTGTGTAGCCCTGGGCATAAAGGCCATGATGACTTGACATCATCCCCTCCTTCCTCGCGTCTTACGACGGCAGTTTCACTAGAGTTCCCAGCGTTACCTGATGGCAACTAGTGATGGGGGTTGCGCTCGTTGCGGGACTTAACCCAACACCTCACGGCACGAGCTGACGACAGCCATGCAGCACCTTGCTTTGTGTCTATTGCTAGAAAAACCACTTTCATGGTTCGCCACGCGCATTCTAGCCCAGGTAAGGTTCCTCGCGTATCATCGAATTAAACCACATGCTCCACCGCTTGTGCGGACCCCCGCCAATTCCTTTGAGTTTCAATCTTGCGATCGTACTTCCCAGGTGGGATACTTAATGCTTTCGCTCAGACACACACTGTGTATCGCGTATGTCGAGTATCCATAGTTTAGGGCGTGGACTACCAGGGTATCTAATCCTGTTTGATCCCCACGCTTTCGAGCCTCAGTGTCAATATATGTGTAGCCAGCTGCCTTCGCAATTGGTGTTCTATGTCATATCTATGCATTTCACCGCTACATGACATATTCCGCTAACCTCCACAATATTCAAGACTGATAGTATCAACGGCAGTTTCCGAGTTAAGCTCGGAGATTTCACCACTGACTTACCAACCCACCTGCGCTCCCTTTAAACCCAGTGAATCCGGATAACGCTTGCACCCTCCGTATTACCGCGGCTGCTGGCACGGAGTTAGCCGGTGCTTATTCATATGGTACCGTCAGTTGAACTAGAAAGTCCCTTTTTCGTCCCATATAAAAGAAGTTTACAATCCAGAGGACCTTCATCCTCCACGCGGCATGGCTGGTTCAGAGTTTCCTCCATTGACCAATATTCCTTACTGCTGCCTCCCGTAGGAGTCGGGCCCGTGTCTCAGTGCCCGTGTGACTGGTCGTGCTCTCACACCAGTTAATGATCATGGGCTTGGTGGGCCGTTACCCCGCCAACTACCTAATCATACGCACACCCGTCTCCTAGCGTGTTGCCACTATAATATCAGTGAGATGCCTCACCAACATCTTACGGGGTATTAATCCAAGTTTCCCTGGGCTATCCCCCACTAAAAGGAAGGTTGTGTACGTGTTCCGCACCCGTTTGCCGGTCTCTAGAAGAGCAAGCTCCTCTATACCCCTCGACTTGCATGTATTAAGCCTGCCGCTAGCGTTCATCCTGAGCCAGGATCAAACTCTCCGTTGTAAATGAGTTTGATTTACTGACTTGTCTTATTTACTCTAAAGAGAAATTCAACGTGTCAAAAATCCAAATGTTATTCGCTTTCTGACTTACCTTTCGTGTTACTCATTTAATTAAGTAACTGATTGTGCTATTGCTTCCAAACTTTCAAAGAACTTCTCCGGAAATTACCGAACATATTCGCCCGGACCGAAACTGATGATATCAGCGGAATTGAACCACTACAGCGCCTCAAACGCTATATCATTTTTTGT
>NZ_BAAGYM010000034.1:0-45287 GCF_054779315.1 Niabella aquatica | reverse complement strand
GTAAAAATACTCACCCAACAAACAAATGATGAATTTGACACCCTCTCTTAATGTACGAAAATAATCGTACAATGACTATCTTTTAATTTTCGGGAACACCCTACCTGTAGCAAAAGCAGCGAAAGAATAAGGTGTAATACAGGGCATTTTTGTTTTATTCTTCGTTATTAAAATACAATTTGTAAAACCTTCCCTTGTCGTCTTCACCATGCTCGATCATTTCCCGGTTGCCGTGGATATAGATATGGAAGTTTTTATCCAGCTTGATGACGCTTTTATAAGCCCGGTTCTGGCGTTTTACTGCTGCAGGTGAAATGGAGAAGTTGTCGGCTATTTCAATGTCCCGTTCAGCCACATAGTGCTGTTTGTACTGGTCAAAGCTTTTAATAAACTCTTCGTGGTGGAGCACTTCATTATTAAAGGTTTCCTGGTCAAAATGTTGCTTTTCTTTAAAAAAAGCCATGCTGCGGTTCAGCATATCTGCCTGGTCGGCTTTGGTTACATTGTATTGTTCGGGTAAATGTTCTACTACATAGTTCTTATACAATGCCATGGTGCTTTCGGTGTTGAAATACTGGTCCTGCCGTTGCTGGATGCGTAAAAAGCTGTCCGTCCAGTAACGTGCTTCCGCTGATTTGCTTTTCGTATCTACTACCGAAACGATAAAGCCGTTTTCCCGGTCGGTATTGTAGATCATGCAGCCTTTGTCCAGCTTATTGATGTTAACTCCCTGTTCGCTTTCTACTTCAAATGCATCTTCAACCGGAAGCACTTTTAGGAATGGTTCTTTTTGCTCCGACTTAAAAATGCCAATGGCATCTACTGTTTCGCCGTTCAGCAAACCTTCCCTAAAGTAAACCACATACAATTCGCCGCCTTTTACGTTAGGGTGATTACCGAGGTTGTATAAATGCTGTGCGAGTTGCTTGGATTGCAGCAGGGTTTGTTCCGGATTATCGAAAATAGCGCAAACGGATTTCCATACATCGTTATTGCTGATATGGCCTTCGCTGAAGAAATGAAAATATTCTTCTGATTTGAATGGGGTTAAGAAGTATTTAATCAGCAAATCCTTTACTTCAGTATCCAGCACCAGTTCTTTTTTAGACAGGGTTAAATATTCTCCTTCCGATTCGTTACCAACATTATGAACGGCGATATGGGTGATAGAGCTTCCTTCGAAATACTGCATGTAATATTTTTAAAGGGATGCAAAGTAGAAAAATTTTGCTATCCTGCGGGGAAAAAATAAACGATGGGCATAAACAGGGAATGTATTAGGTAGCACATCCGGTTCTTCCTGAATGTCATGCCAGCCTGCGGTAGGCAGGCTGAGCGGAGTGCAACGGAGTCGAAGCATTTCCGTAATTTGGAACAGTCCGGTATTTGTAAGACACTTTCGCTTCTCCGCCAACTGGCGGATGCGGTCAGTGTGACGGAACACAAAAAGGGTGCGTGGTCACCCCTGAATGTCATGTTGAGCGGAGTGCAACGGAGTCGAAACATCTCCCGCAAGACAATAATTATTTTTTGCTAACTTGTAATATGCAAAAAAGCGGATTCGTTTACATACTAACCAATAAACTAAGAACGGTCCTTTATATTGGCGTAACCTCCAACATCAGGGCAAGACTGTGGCAGCACGAACACCACGAAATACCTGGTAGCTTTACGGACCGCTACAATGTAACATTACTGATCTATTATGAGTGGTTCGACACGATTGTGGCAGCCATAGAAAGAGAAAAACAACTTAAAGGATGGATAAGAAAAAAGAAGGAGTGGTTGATTGAAATGAAGAATCCTGAATGGAAGGTTTTCAATGATGAAATTTATAGAGAGGTGTACAGTCTTTTATATTGAATTACGGTTAATGGTATACTATGAGTCATGCTGAGCATATTCTTTCCCCACAGTCGTGCTGAGCGAAACGGAGTGTAGTCGAAGCACCTCTGTAATGTAGGCAGTACTACATTTGAGAGACACTTCCGCTCCGCTTGCGCTTCGGTCAGTGTGACGTTCACAAGGGGTAATGTGACCCTTTGCCGTCAGTTATGCCGGGCGGAGTGCAACGGAGTCGAAGCATTTCCGTAATTTGGGACAGTCCGGCATTTGTAAGACACTTCCGCTTCTCCGCCAGCTGGCGGATGCGGTCAGGGTGACGATACACGAATGGGTAAAGATGCGGGAACGCCCACATGCCTTACCTCCCTTACATTAATCAAATGCGCGGCTTCTATCAGTTTTACCAGATAGCTGTAAACCTTTAGCGACCCTGGAATAACAATATTATCCCTGCACAAAGCTTTTTTGCCACTTGCTTCCAGCATTGCAGCCAGCGCGTTGGCGGCTGATGGCGGAAGAACTTTTTAATCACTAAATACGGGTTACCATATTCCTTTTCAGACAGGTGGCGCGGAAATTCTTTCCACGCATTGGCGCTAACATAGTGGCTGCAGTAATATTTTTTGTTGAATAGGTCATTCTTAGGGATGGCTGCGGGGCAGCGTTTTTGATGCTTTAGCGCGTTGGCTGCTTTTATAAGCGAGCGGATGAGTTTCATATATAACAGCACATCCTCCCGCGGTTGGCCTTTGTAAGCACTTTTGTTGCAGGCATGGCTTACCAGTTTTTTGACGAGCTTGCGAAAGTCGTGCACCTGCGCTTCGGCAAAGATGCCGGCGATTACCTGGTAGGGATCGGTAACGGGCTGGTACAGCCAGCATTGGGTTTCAAAAGGATCTTTGGGGTGTTTGCTTTTCATGATTTTTTGTTTTTGGGTGAGGTGTGGAAAGACCTGTGAGGTTTCCAAAAACCTCACAGGTCTTGCTGTTGCGGCTGCATAGCACCGGGGAATGCGGTGATGATTTCCCCGCCGGGGCTGGTAATAACCGTAAGGGTGGTTACGGTATTACCGGCGGGGTTGTAGCCTAAGGGGATGCCTGCGTCCCATAAGCGTTGCAGGTGGGAACTGCGGGGCACAGGCCGTGGTGGTTGCTGGCAGGCATCTCTTATGCAGGCTACTATTTGCGGGATGGGTACGGTAAACTTACCGGCGGGCGCGGCTTGTATGCCCACTGGCGGATGGTGCGCTACTTTATAATAATGGCGCTCTATAATATGCGCCACCACTTTTGCGCTCAGGTAGCAGCTTTGGCGCAGCAGCTTTTTACGGTGCTTTACGGGCAGCTGCCCAATAAGCCTCACCTGCTGTTGTTGCAGCCAGGTTTGGGTATGTGCCAATAGAAAAAGTACTTGCAGCCACTGCGCTTCGTTAAAGCAGGGGTGGGTGTTGGGTGCGGGTGCAACGGCGGTGTTCATAACAAAAAAGTTTTAGGCTGGGCACCTGCACAAAAAAGGCGTGGTGCTCAACTTACCGACTTGAGGCCCTGAGAAGCCCAGCAACGGATAAGAGAGCCCACGCCCAGGTCGTGAGCTATTCTGCTTATCATCTCGTTGCTTTTTGAAATTTCTCAGGTTTCAAGTCGAGATTCAAAGCGAATGCTTCAAATAATTTTATGAAGTAATCGCAAAAATATTTTATTCAGAACAAATATACGTTGTTTTGCTTGAATGCGGGGTAAAATCCGCAAAATATTTTTTTATAAGGATTTTATTTGTTTAATGCATAATCTTAACGCTGATATTTGTAACTACATCAATAAAGAATGGATTGCCCGGTGGGAAGGCTCTGTACGTTCCTTTGCCAATGAGCATGACGTAGATGAAAAAACAATACGGCAGATTATTGACTTTAAAAATACACCATATAAAATTGGTCTTTATACCTTGCACAAAATTTGCACTGCAAGGGATTTAACGCTTGAGGAATTTTTTAGGGAGATTAAAAGGTAGGCTTCAATCTTTTTAATTGTGTGTCATTTTAATTAACTCCTGAATTAACGATTTTAGCATTGTTCAATAAAGGAGAACAATCCGACAACCCCGTAGCTTCGCTCCAAAGCAAAGGCTTTCTAATTAAACCAGTTTTAGAATAAGTGGTGCATTGAAAGCCCCAGCCTGACAATACCCTCAGTAGCGATTTTAATAATCTGAATAGTTGTTTTGCTTTTTAAGATTTTCAAACTCTGTCATTAACCTACCACTCTCATATACTACTATTATACTAAACTGCTCGTTAATCCTAAGTGAAATGTAATCATCGTCATTCGAAGTATCATTTTTAAACTTCCAAAAGCAAGAAAAATTGGCTTTCCCAAGTATTATTGCAGTTTCTGCATGTCCGTCGTTCTTCGCATAAGGATATTCATAGGTTTCGTAGTCTTCTCTAGACATATAATACTTTTCATTTAGTTCTCCTTTAATTTGACTATATAAACCAATAGTTTTACTATCAAGATTGGCCTTTAAATAAACAAAAGCCCGGCAAAACTTATCATTAACAAAATTAAAAATCATAAACTCACAATCGCGACCGGCAAATTTAAGATTGTTAAATAATAGAGCGTCCTCCAAACCATTTTCATTATCTAAACGCCCTCCTCTCTCCGTAATTTTGGTTATAACTGCCTCTTTACTTTCCCCAAAGGGAATATTTAAAAAGCTATTGATTCTTAGAGTATTCATAATTTATACTTTTTCTATACTATTCTTAAACGCTTACAAAAGACGCATCATAATAGGCCTGTTCCTTTTACCCTAATGTGGAATTAGTTTCCAGTGGTAAAGCCCGCATATCATGCTACCGTCTTATTTGCACAAATATATTCCTCACCCAAAGCGCATTTTTACGGGAAACCGTAAGCGATAATTTGGGAGACACTTCCGCTCCATTTCATTCCCGTCAGTGTGACGATACACGAGGGGATATGCGACCCTTTACCGTCAGTCATGCCGAGCGAAGTGAAACGGAGTTGAGGCATCTCTGTAATGCGGGGTAGTACTATATTGTGGAGACACTTCCACTTATCCGCCAGCTGGCGAATGCGGTCAGTGTGACGGTTAGTGATGGGAATGCGTCGTCATTCTTGAACGTCATTCCGGGCGGAGTGAAACGGAGTTGAGGCATCTCTGTAATGCGGGGTAGTACTAGATTGTGGAGACACTTTCACTTATCCACCAGCTGGCGGATGCGGTCAGTGTGACGATACACGAGGGGATATGCGACCTGCCACGGCGTAAAGGCACAATACTGATGCCCTGTGCATATCAACACAAGTGAGTGACACCTGTCCGAATGGCTCGTCCGGGCAGGCAACGAAGCTGCCACAGGTACTGAAGCTGGTGCAAATAAAAAGATCCTTTTTACTTTGGAGCAGCTGTTGTTTTAAAACCAATGGGATTACGGGGCTTGGGGCGTAGCTTTTCATCCATAATTTCCTTTATCAATTCAAAAATAGTTTCAATTTCACCATCATGCATTTTTACATCATGGCCTATATTAATAAGTTTTTTGTCCAGTTGTTCCAGTTTTAACAGTATGTCCTGGTTAGCAAGCAGCGCTTCCCGCAGTTTTGTAAATACCCGCATTATACGAATGTTGACCTCTATTGCAGTATCGCTATTTAGTACACCGGACAACATTGCCACACCTTGCTCTGTAAAATACATTGGGCAATTTGCGCAGTCCCATTTTTTCTTTATTGGAAATCACAAAATGTGATTTCCAATGGTCCAGTTCCTCCTGTGTCATTTGAAACATAAAATCCTGTGGAAATCGTTTTATATTTCTTTTTACTGCCTGGTTTAAGGTTCTTGTTTCCACCCAGTACATTTCAGCCAGGTCTCTGTCGAGCATAACTTTATGCCCTCTTAGTGTGTAAATTTTATTGATTACACTTTCATCCGTTATTATTACCCTGTTTTCCATATGATAGCATGTTTATTGCGGTATTATTCAATGTGTGTACTAATTTAATATTATTTGAAATATAAAAAATATGGAATAGCTGAATGTTGCTGCAAAACCAGGTCTGACCGTCCCGGTCTGGCCTATTAAAACGATCGCAATTGAAAAATCAGAAAGGTTGCCTACAGCCAGGCAAAAGCTGGCAGGCACGAAGCTGCCACAGGTACTGAAGCTGGTGCAAATAAAAAGATCCTTTTTACTTTGCAGCAGCTGTTGTTTTAAAACCAATGGGATTACGGGGCCTGGGCGTTTCGTGTTCCTTTCTTAACTGGCTGATCAGTTCGAACAACGCGGCTATTTCTTCATCATGTTGTTTTAAAGAATAACTTTGGGCCTGTAAACTTTTGTCTATTTTTTCCAGTTTTAATAACAGGTCTCGATTGGTATGCAGCACTTCCCGCATGGCATTAAACAGTTTTACAATGCGTACATTTACTTCAATAGCTCTTTCGCTATTGAGTACGCTTGCTAACATTACTGCTCCATGCTCGGTAAAGACGTTGGGTAGCGTTGGCGAATACTTTATGGATTTAAGGTGGTCGCATTTTGCGACTACCTCGTTCTTTTCAGCTCTGGTTAACTGAAACATAAAATCGGCCGGGAAGCGTTTACTATTCCGCTTCACCTGTTCGTTCAGCCGTTTGGTAGGCACACCATATAATTCAGCAAGATCACGATCAATCATTACCCGCTGGTTTCGGATATGTAATATTTTTGAAAGCAGCAGCTCATCCGTTATTATTACCCTGTTTTCCATATGGTAGCATGTTTATTGTGGTATTCTTCAATGTGTACACTAATTTAATACTATTTGAAATATAAAAAATATGGAATAGCTGAATGTTGCTGCAAAACCAGGTCTGACCGTCCTGGCCTGATCATTAAAACGAGCGCAATTGAAAAATCAGAAAGGTTGCCCACAGCCTGGCAAAAGCTGGCAGGTTATTGACTGCCAGGCCGCTGCCACCTGCACCGCAGCACAAGTGAGTAACACCCGTCCGAATGGCTCGTCCGGGCGGGCAACGAAGCTACCATCTCGATAGCTATCGGGACCGAAGCGGGTACTATAAAACAATCCGTACATCGTACCTCATACATCGTAAATTCTCGTTACCTTTGCACGCCCTAACAGGGTTTTAAGAAAATGAAGCATATCCGGAATTTCTGCATTATTGCACATATCGACCACGGTAAAAGTACCCTGGCTGACAGGCTTTTGCAAACCACGAACACCATCAGCGACCGCGACATGATGGACCAGGTGCTGGATGATATGGACCTGGAACGGGAAAAAGGCATTACGATTAAAAGCCACGCTATACAGATCAACTATAAATCGAAGGCGGGCGAAGATTATACGCTGAACCTGATTGATACCCCGGGCCACGTGGATTTTAGCTACGAGGTAAGCCGGGCGCTGGCCGCCTGCGAGGGTGCGCTGCTGTTGGTGGACGCCACACAAGGCATTCAGGCTCAAACCATTAGCAACTTGTACCTGGCTATTGATAACAACCTGGAAATTATACCGGTGATCAATAAGATCGATATGGATGGCGCCATGATAGAAGAGGTGAAAGACCAGATCATTGACCTGATCGGCTGTAAGCCTGAAGATATTTTACTGGCCAGCGGCCGTACCGGTTTGGGTATTGAAGAGGTGTTGGAGGCGATCGTGGAGCGCATTCCTGCTCCTGTAGGTGACGAAACGGCACCACTTCAGGCATTGATCTTTGATAGTGTATTCAATAGTTTCCGCGGTATTATTGTATACTACCGTATTTTAAACGGAACCATTAAAAAAGGCGATAAAGTAAAATTTGTAAGCACGGGCCAGGAGTATGAGGCAGATGAGATAGGCATCTTAAAATTAAAGATGACCGAAAAGAAGGAGGTAAAAGCCGGTGATGTGGGGTATATTATCACGGGTATTAAAAATGCCAAAGAAGTTAAAGTAGGGGATACCATTACCCTTACAGCAAACCCTACGCCTGAGCAGATCAAAGGATTTGAAGAGGTGAAGCCCATGGTATTTGCAGGTATTTACCCGGTGAATACCGATGAGTTTGAAGAGCTGCGTGACTGTATGGATAAGTTGCAGTTAAATGATGCCTCTTTAACCTTTGAGCTGGAAACTTCGCAGGCGCTGGGCTTTGGTTTCCGATGCGGCTTTTTGGGTATGCTGCACATGGAGATCATCCAGGAGCGCCTGGAACGGGAGTTTAACCAAACAGTTATTACCACTGTACCTAACGTTAGCTTTATTGCCTATACTACCAAAGGCGAAAAGATTATTGTAAATAATCCATCGGAGTTTCCCGATCCCGTTAAAACAGACAGGATTGAAGAGCCTTTTATTAAAGCGCAGATTATCACCAAACCGGAGTATATCGGTAATATTATAACTTTATGCCTGGGTAAGCGGGGCCTGTTGATTAACCAAAGCTATCTGACCACAACAAGGGTGGAACTGATCTTTGAAATGCCCTTAACGGAGATCGTATTTGATTTCTATGATAAATTGAAATCTCAAACGCGGGGTTACGCCTCGTTCGATTATCATCCGATAGGCTATCGCGACAGTGATATCGCGAAGATGGATATATTATTGAACAATGAAAAAGTAGATGCCTTAAGCGCGTTAATTCACCGTAGCCGCGCGCATGAGTTTGGTCGCAAGCTTTGCGAAAAGCTGAAAGAGCTGCTGCCGCGTCAGCAGTTCCAGATCGCGATACAGGCGGCTATAGGTGCCAAAATTGTAGCGCGTGAAAATATTTCGGCCATGCGGAAAGATGTAACGGCAAAATGTTATGGTGGTGATATCAGCCGTAAACGCAAGCTGCTGGAAAAGCAGAAAGAAGGTAAAAAGCGCATGCGCCAGATCGGTAACGTAGAAGTGCCGCAGGAGGCATTTCTGGCAGTGCTGAAATTAGATGATTAGTGTAGAAAGCTGAAAGGTTTAAAGGTTGTTGAATTGAAAGCAGAGAATTGTTATTGAGCCATCGGTTGAACTGTAATCAACTTTTCTTGCGTCGCACACTTTATTTGTAGCAATTCTATTCATCTTTTCTTTACTTTTGCAACCCCTTAGTTCTTACAAATATTCAGGTTTGAAATATAATATTTCAAATGGAAGGCCCGGGTGGTGAAATTGGTAGACACGCTACTTTGAGGTGGTAGTGCTGGTAACACGGCGTGCTGGTTCGAATCCAGTCTCGGGCACATTTTTTAGGCTGTAAATCATTGGTTTACAGCCTTTTTTATTTTTTGGTGTGTCAAATTCGTGTCACTTTTTACGCTTACTACCACCTATTTTGACACGAAAATGACACACTAAATGACACATCATTTTACGGGCACAAAACCGGCACAGCACCGGCACGCCTTGTCTGATTTTACCCTCATTTCACACCCCCTATTTTTCGAAAACTAAAGGCAAAAAACACTCAAATCTGGTTCTAAAGTTTAAGCTATTCCTATCGAAGTGTTATAATCTGAAATCCACCTATGCTAATTTGGGTCAGGTAGGACACAGTTCTTACCGCTTATTTCCGCTTCATTTCCAGCGTACATTTCGACACGATTTTTTGCCAGGTAATGGCATATTAGTTGACGCATCATTTAATTGGCAGTATAGTTTTAATTTTTGATTAAATCTTATATGTTATTGGGCCTACTATAAATGGTCCAGAGCAGTGTTGCAACTTGTCGAAAATTATTTCCTAAACTGCATCATCTGATTTATCTTTATAGAAGACAGTTTATAAGCCCCAATTAATTAAACCTTCATTCACTAAAAATACCTTATAGTGCTAAGTAGCATTAACTTTTCCTATGAGCAGCAATGCGTATGATATCGACATTTCAGATTTGAGTAGCTATAATTTTTTGCTTTTAGATATTATAAATAATTCCGTGGATTGTATACAGGTTTTTATGCCTCTAAGAGACCCAAGTGGAATCATAATTGATATTGGGTTTAAATATGTTCGGGAGCTTAAAGCAAGTCTTTGAAACCGGCGAAATTTATGATTGGGGGAGTTATTATGATCAGGATAACCTGACAGGTTCTTTTCAGCATTCAATAGTTAAACTTGGTGATAGTTTGTGTGTTACAACGAAAAATATATCGAAGGTAGAAATTTCAAAAGGGGAGATTGCTCGGTTAAAAGATGAAATAGCCCTGAAGGCAACTGATAAATATTTTACTGTAGTTAATAATATGGATCAGGGTTTTTGCATAATTGAGGTAATATTCGACCTTGAAGGAAAGGCAACCGACTACAGGTTTTTAGAGATCAACCCCTTGTTTGAAAAACAGACAGGATTGAAAAACGCTGTTGGTAAAACAATCAGGGAATTGCAGCCGGCTCATGAAGATCACTGGTTTGAAATTTATGGTAAGGTAGCCAAAACAGGCAAATCCATCCATTTTGAAAATGAAGCGGCCCATTTATTGGACGGGGTTTGGTATGATGTATTTGCAGTGCCATTCGATAAACCTGCTAAAAACCGCGTTGCTATTTTCTTTGACGATATAACGGAACGAAAGAAAAATGAACGGCGGCAGAACTATGTTTTGAAAATAAGTGAGGTCATTCGTTCTATTGGCGATCCTGAGCTGATCGAAGATACAGTTACCTCTATAGCAATGGAGTATTTTGGTGCCGACCGTTGTTATTATTGTCGTATTGATGGAGGAGATGCTGTTATAAGCCGGGATGCTGCTAGTGGCGATCTCCCTTCAGTTCAGGGAACTTATCCGCTTTCCGATTTTAAGCTGTTTAAGGAGATTGTCGATCAAGGTCGACCTTTTATAGTAGAAGACGTTCGGTCTGGTAATTTATTAGATAGCCGGTTGAAAGAGTTATGCCTGCAATTAAAGATCATATCCTTTATAAATATCCCTGTTGTAAAGAATGAAAAGGTTGTAGGGATATTATGTTTGGTTCAATCATCCCCCCGAATTTGGAAAGCAGCGGAGAAAGAGCTGGTTACAGAAACAGCAGAGAGGATCTGGGCTGCCGTGGAGCGGGCCAGGGCGCTTGAGGATTTGCAACGTAGTGAAGAACAACTCCAAAAATTACTAGGTCAGCGCGATGAGTTTATTGCTGCTGCAAGCCACGAGTTAAAAACTCCGGTCACCAGCATAAAAGCTTATGCGCAGATCCTGGAGAAGCAAATTAAGGAAAAAGGTGGTATCGCTAACTTTCAAATTGTAGCCAGTTTAAGTAAACAAATTGGTCGTCTTACAGCTCTTATTAATCATTTGCTGGATGTTACGAGAATTGCAGAGGGAAAACTTTCAATGAACTTTGGATCCACTGATATCAATGAACTATTGCAAGAGCGGGCAACGGAAATTGGAGCTACCAGTCATCATCAATTTATATTTAATTTGACTCCAGTGCCACTTGTGAACATTGATCGGGAACGAATCGGCTAGGTAATAACTAACTTGTTATCTAATGCCATTAAATATTCACCTGCGAAATCAAAAATAACCATAAGCTCCATTGCTCGTCCTCGGGTTATCGAGATTAGTATAAAAGACGAGGGTAAGGGAATAAAGCCCGCAGATGTAGAAAGAATATTTGAGCATTTTTTCAGGGTTGCTGATGAAAAAAGTAATTCCATATCAGGTACAGGCTTAGGGTTGTATATATCTAACCAGATTATTCAAAAGCATCAAGGTAGCCTTTCGGTTCAGAGTACCTATGGTGAGGGGGCGCTATTTTTATTCACGATACCAGTGCTGTAACCTCAAAAAAGAGCATTGTAATTTTGCTGCGATTTTTTCACGGTGGAACTTTTATTCGGTGAATCAAAAACAGCATTCGATAGACGGTTATGGGCGGGAGTGAAAGTGGCTTTGGAAAAAATCGTATGCTCAACGATCTTAACGGGGTGATTTGCTTTTAAAAAAGCTAACTGAGGCCTATCTTTTCTTTAACTTTGTACGCAATTTTTAACCCTTTAAACCAAGCCTTTATGTCTTACAGACTCCTTTGCAGGATGTTTTTATGTTTTTTTATTACCCTAACTGTCTCTGTCAATCATGCTCAAACACCTCAAATTATCTCCAGTACGCAATATCCGCTTGAAACAGCCTCCAAGTCTATTGTCTATGGAAATGGTGTTTACCTTTCCGTACTGGCCACAAACCGGATTTACCGCTCGACAGACGGTAGTAACTGGAGCCGTGTTATTTCGGCACCGGTAATACCAGGGCAGTACGAAAATGCCACATTTGGAGCGGGTGCCTTTGTGCTCGTAGGTACGAATGGCTTTATTAGTTCCTCCACTGATGGAATATCCTGGACCACCCGATCTTCCGGGACAACTCAGAACCTGAGATACATTTCTTTTTTAAACGGGAACTTTTATGCAACAGGATTTAATCGAACTTTATTAAGGTCACCTGATGGTATTAATTGGACTGCGATATCCATCAATGTGGGAAATGCGACAGATATATTGGGCACTATGGATTACGGTGGTGGAATCTTTGCAATTGCCGCCAGAAATGGAGGAGGTTCTTCGCCTTCGTACATTTACTATTCGACTACGGGTAATTCAGGTTCCTGGAGTCTTTACTCCGGCTTTCCTTCAACCTATAGTATCAATAATCTGCAATATTTAAAAGACCGGTTTTATGCTTTTTTTATAGAACCGCAAATCTATACATCTGGTAATGCATCTTCCTGGTCGCTTGCTGCTATGACCCAAACCTTGCCCGATGGCTCAACAGTAAGCATTGGGGCGGCCAGCGGTAACCAGATTTATTCAGGATTGTATGATGGGGTTAATTTTCATTTTTATGGGTTTAATTATTATTTCCCGGGAGGATTTTACTCAGGCAGGTGGCAGTCGGCAAACGGCACCAACCTAACCTTGCATCATATGGGCAGTTACAACCAGGTAGGATATAGACCCCTATACGCAAACGGCAACTATTTTTTAGCAGGGTCAGAATTGAGTCGTTCGGTGGATGGGAATTTTTACAGTTACCCTACGGGATCTTATAAAAGCGTAGCTTCAAATGGCAGCGGCTACGTAGGTGTGGGGACGGTCGAGAGTAATCAAGGCGTAATCTTTAGCTCAACGGACTTTTCAACATGGGTGAACAGAACTCCGTTGGTACAAAAGCCGCTGAGTGGGATTATATTTGACGGATCAAAATACGTGGCTGTCGGCAATAGTACAGTTACACAATCTACCAATAATGGAGTTGATTGGACTGAAATAGCAACGCCTGCGTACAATTTCACGTCCATTGTTTATGCAGCTTCCAGGTATATTGCTACCGGGGCTGATAATACAAACGGGGAAGGTAAACTGCTACAATCCTCAGATGCGGTTAACTGGACAGTTTCGAATAATGATAATAATAACTACATCAGGGTTAAGCATGTTAACGGCTATACCTTTGCCATGGGGTTCTCTAATAGTACTTACGAAGGAGTTATTTATCAATCTGCCGATGGTGTCAGTTGGGCGAATATTACGCCTGCTCTCTCATTTACCACTGGCTATTTTAATGATGTGGTGTTTGATGGTACTAAATATCATTTTACCGGTGTGGATGGTAATTATGAGTTTTTCTCCGTTTCAACTGCTAATTTTAGCGACCCGGCATCCTTTGGCAATAGGGGATCTATTAATGGCTTTTCTAATTTGGGTGGATACTCCGGTGAAGGTGCTTTTGCATATACAAACGGATATTTTGTAGGCGCTGTTAATAATCCGGACGCACCTTTTGATACCTATGTGATTTACTCACAGGATGGTGTCAGCTGGACTGCAACCCCCATCAATGAGTCCACCATGATCGGAGGGGTTATTGTGGAAAATAATCGGGTGCGCATGCTCGGTACCAATGATGGAAAAATTACGGTGAACTTAAATGAGGCGGCAATGCCCGTTACTTTCGGGTCGATCAGCGCCACATTGAAGAAGGGTATTTTAAAGGTTCTATGGCAATCAGAAGCTGAATCGAATAATAAGGAATACACCATTGAAGCTTCGGTTGATGGCCAGTATTTTTCAAAGTTGGGCACGGTCAATTCCCTGGCTTTAAATGGAAATAGTCATACACCGATATCCTATTCTTTTGAAATGAATTGGACGGGAGCGCTCAATGTCTTTGCAGGATTGGGTATTGTAAGCCTGCTGTGTTTAGCACACAATAGGCGGGATCGTTTGAGTCTGATCTGTTCCATACTTTTGATTGGATTAACAGTGCTGATTGCCTGTAATAAAAACAGGGATTCGTTTAAAGATGCGACAGGAAAAATCTATATACGCATTCAGCAGGTAGATATTGACGGCAAAAAAACATACAGCAAGGTAGTACAGGTAGTTCAAGAAATGTAGTCCATTTTTAATTTGTAAAAGGTCAGTCTTCTGATTTATAGGAAGACTGACCTACTTTGCGCTGCTGTCAATCGATCTGGCTGGAAAGGTCGGAGGCTTAGTTCTGATATGCTGCAGTAAAAGAGAAGATACGTATATTTTGCATAACATCAATGTTCAAAACAAAAATCAAACTTGCATCATTTCCAACTTTGATTCTGATCTCTTTAGAAGGAAGAAGCGTACAAAGAAGCTGTCTACAAAGAGTCTAATTAAGTGATATCAGTTCCAGCCATAAAATTACAAAACAGAAAGAGCTGGAGTCAGCATTAAAATAGCTCAGGTCCGTTTTGCTTTACCTCTAGTTAGCGGCAAATTTTGGGCTTTGCCGAGCAATTCTTTTATGATATCGGGGCAATTTTGCTCATATAATTGGGAATTGATCAACCAATTATCCGAAAGATAGACTAAAGAGAAAAATATATATGACATCCATTCTTCTGCATTTATCTGATTTAAAAGTTCCTTTAACTTACGAAATTTTTTGGCTCTGCAAGATATTTTGAAATAAATGCTACTTTCGAATAGATAGGTAGAAAGCGTTGAAAATCGGCTGTGATTCAGGCGTGACGCGCATTTGACACGATTTCTTCGTAAGAGATTTATACCCAAAAAGTGGCCATTCCCGTCTCGGGCACAAAGACCCTGACACGATAGTGTCAGGGCTTTTTTATTTGGTAGCGTTGCACGCTTGCTTGCAGGTGTGGACAAATAAGAAAGCCCTGTACGCTGCGATAACAGGGCGGGGTTTTTGGGTAAGCCCCTCGTGAGAGTATCCGGATCATGAAGTCACCCAGTCTCGGGTACAATTTAGGCTCTGTAAGTCATTGATTTACATTTTCTTTTTAGGCATATCAAATGTTGTCGCTTTCTTACGCTTTTGAACGTTTAAAATGACAATCAAATGACCAGCACCTTTTGTAGTGTTCAAACATACCGATATTGACCGCAGCCATATACACATGGTATCGGTTTGCGTTGACGAGCAGGGCAAAAAGATTTCGGACACATTCGGGAAAATGTGGGCTATGACTGTATGAACATTAAAACTTTAAATAGGGCCTGCTGGTTAACTCGAATGCTCTGTGAGCATTCCGCAAAACATTAAATACAGCCACGAATGCACGAATATTTTGTAAAAATGCATGTGTTAATTTGAAGTGAATACTTTTTTTGCTTTGAATACGAATCGCAAGATTTTTTGTTGCAAGGATTTTGCACTTAAATTGAAAATATGCATGCAGAATAATACGCAGGTTATAATAGCGAATTACACGATATCTTCTGCAACGGAACATTTGTGCATTCGTGGCAGTCAAACAGCAAGCCCTAAATAATGCAGGGAGAAGGCGATTTAAGAGGGCTTGTCAAGATAATGGCTTCTATGCGGGCAGTCAGTATTCTTTTGGTGCTGATGCACCTTCATTGGTTCTGCTATGGTTTCTTTTTAGAACGTGGTTGGACGTTGGAAGTAATCCATAAGATTCTAGGAAATTTTGATCGAACCGGTGGTTTATTTGAACACGCTTTCTATAAGTATTCGATATACCATAATACTAACCCCTCAAGTGAAGCTGGATACAGAATTAAGGGGGCATGAAAAGCCCGATTATTATTTATTGAATAGATTAGCAAAGTTTTGTAAATGTCCAATCCTCCCTTTTAACTACAACAATACGCTTTTCGACTACGTCCGTTTTTTAATCATTGCTGAATTTTGCAGTATCATATTATTGTAAAACGCAAAAGCAAATAAAAATGTCAAACGAAATTAAAAAATGGACTGTAGTAAATATCCCAAAACGAAATACAGGATTCGCCGTCATAACAGGAAGTACAGAAGGAATTGGATTTCAAGACGCATTGGCGCTGAGCAATGCTGGATGGGAAGTCATCATGATGGGACGCAATGCTCAAAAAGGAGCGGATGCGATTGCCCAAATTCATCAGATAAACCCAAAAGGGAAAATCACTTTTGAGAAAATAGACCTTGCTGACCTGTCATCTATAAAAGCATTTTCCAATAAAATGATATCCAAAGGACAAGCCATTGATCTGCTGATCAACAATGCTGGCGTTATGACGCCACCCAAACGCCTTGAAACGAAAGATGGTTTTGAACTGCAATTTGGGACCAACCATATTGGCCACTTCGCTTTAACGGCAGGGTTACTGCCACTATTAAGGAAATCTCTCAATGCCCGTGTAGTCACGGTATCAAGTATTGCCAATCGCGATGGAGCAATCAATTTTGATGATTTACAATCCACTTCATCTTACTTACCCATGAAAGCGTATGCCCAGTCGAAATTGGCGAACCTCATGTTCGCGTTAGAACTACAACGACAAAGTGACAAACACGGATGGGGCATCACCAGTATAGCGGCACATCCAGGTGTTTCTCGTACAAATCTTATTGTTACAGGTTCCGGAAAATGGAGTGTACAAGGAATCGCGAGAACGCTCTTACCATTTTTATTTCAACCTTCATCACAAGGGGCATTACCTACATTGTATGCCGCTACTTGTCCGGAGGCTATAGGAGGAGTTTATTACGGCCCCAATAAAATGAGTGAAACAAGAGGATTTCCTGCGATTGCAAAAATACCTGCACAAGCTCTGGACGAAAATATTTCTCTGAAATTATGGGAAGTGTCGCAGGTTCTAGCAGGAGTTGAATTTTAATAATAGTACATCTTGAATTACCTAGATTTACAAAAAATATAATCTATAAAATAACCCAAAATTTATAACAATGGTAAAAAGTATAATTTCTCTCGTATTGCTATTAGTGTCGGTTTTTATGGCGTTTAAGCATGGTTGGGGTACCTTAAATTACAATAAACATCCCGAATCTTTAAAGATGATGAATGAGCTCGGCATTACCGAAACAATGATTCCCATATTCGGCGGAATGACTTTATTGATAGGTGTTTTGTTGCTTATTCCTAAGACTTTTTTTCTGGGAAATATGCTTAATGCAATTTCTATCGTCATCATTATGGCATTGGCAATGAAAGCCGGGAATTTTAAAATGGTATTGATGGAAATCCCGTTTTTGGTAATGCCTTTGGTGTTGATTTGGCTGAAATATCCGTTTAAAAATTAAAAATATGAATACACCATACCGCATCAAAACCATCAGCGAAGTCTACCGCTTGTCGGGTAATGAAAAACCGCATCATCCGCTTATCGGCATCATCGATTTGAGCCAGTCTAGAAACGACTCAGAGTTGAGTGCAGTTATATTTGATTTTTATGTCATTACCATGAAAACCGGTTGCGACAAACTTTATTACGGCCAGCAAAAATACGATTTCGATGAAGGGGTAATGGCGTTTATGGCCCCCGGTCAGATATTGCGTGGCGAGCCAGGCGTAAGCAATCCAAAAATGAATGGCTGGATGCTCTTTATTCATCCCGACTTTCTTTGGAATTCTGATTTGGCAAAAAAAATGAAGCAATACGAATATTTCGGGTACAATACCAATGAAGCTTTATTTCTGTCTGATAAAGAACAAACGCTTATAAATACGCTGATTGATAATATTAAAAACGAATATAGTTCCAATATAGATAAATTCAGTCAGGAGGTGATTATTGCCCAATTGGAACTGCTTTTTACGTATGGAAAACGTTTTTATGAGCGTCAGTTCATTACTCGGAAACTCACGAACAGCAAGATTTTAAACCGACTGGAAGACATATTGCATAGCTATTTCAACAGCAAAGAAATAGTATCGAGAGGACTGCCCAGTGTACAATACGTGGCTGAGGAGCTGAATATTTCCATCAAATATTTAAGTAGTTTATTAAAGCAGCTCACAGGATTAAGTACCCAACAGCACATCCACGAAAAACTCATCGAAAAGGCCAAAGAAAAACTTTCAACAACCGAATTATCTGTTAGCGAAATAGCTTACGAATTAGGCTTTGAGCATCCGCAATCTTTCAGTAAATTATTTAAAACCAAAACCAACCAAAGTCCCTTGGAATTTAGGGCGAGCTTTAATTGAGCATAACAGAATTTAGACTACAACAAAAGTGGATTTGGCTATGTCTCCTGTTTAAAAGCTACGCATCTTTGTATCAACAAATAAAATAGATATGAAAATCGTTATAACAGGTTCATTAGGCAATATCAGCAAGCCACTTGCAATTGATTTGATTACAAAGGGGCATTCGGTAACGGTCATTAGTAGCAAGTCGGAAAGAGCAAAAGACATTGAATCTCTAGGTGCAAAATCTGCTATTGGCAGCATGGAAGATGCCTGTTTTTTAACCAACACCTTTAAAGGAGCAGACATCGTTTATACTATGATTGCTCTGAATACACACTCAGGTGCTTATTTTGATGAAAATTTCGATTTGGAAGCAGGACATAAAAGAATAGCCGAAATTTATGCAAAAGCTATCCAAGACTCAGGCGTAACCAATGTAATACACCTAAGTTCGGTTGGAGCTCATACTGATACTGGTGTAGGTATGATTAAGCCACATTTTCATGTGGAAGCCACCTTGAGTAAGCTGCCCGAAAGCATTCACATAAAATTTATGAGACCCGTCGGGTTTTACTACAATATGTTTAGCTATATACCCACCATTAAAAAAAACAGCATCATTGTTCAAAATTACGGCGGAGACGAAAAAGAACCTTGGGTTTCTCCCTTGGATATTGCAGCAACCATTGCTGAGGAAATGGAAAAACCTTTTGAAGGACGAACCGTTCGCTATATTGCAAGTGATGAAATTGCCCCAAATGAAGTAGCTAAAATTTTAGGATATGCTATTGGTATTCCAGACTTAACGATTACGATTATATCTGATAAACAATTTGAAGCCAGTCTCACAAAAATCGGGATGAATACTCAAGTAGCCAAGGGCTTAACTGAAATGAATGCAAGCCGTGTTAATGGCATATTGTATCAAGATTATAACAAACATAAACCTATACTTGGTAAAGTAAAACTTGAAGACTTTGCTAAAGAATTTAAAGCTTCATTTAATCAATAACAAATTGGATGTGCGTCTGCTAGGTAATGTATTTTACTTTATATGCTGGAATATATTTTCTTCCTCTTAGTTATATCTTCGGTTATAACAAAAGCAGGTTAGACTGAACCAACGCCGTCATTCCCCTCAACTTTGTATCCATAAAAAATATAAAATGAGTATTAATAACAAAATTGTATTAATCACAGGCGGAAGCCGTGGTTTAGGAAAAAATATGGCAATTGCCACTGCAAAAAAAGGTCTAGACGTAGTGATAACCTACCATAGCAATAAAGAATCTGCCGAAGAAGTCGTTGCTGAGGTAGAGTCTCTGGGACAGCAAGCGGTTGCCTTTCAACTCGATACCAAAAATGTAAACGCGTTCGGCACTTTCGTAAGTGAGCTAACCTCTACTTTACAAGAAAGAAGAGGCGGTCCGCAAATCGATTATTTGGTAAATAACGCCGGAACAGGATTGTATGCCGGTATAGCTGACGTTACTGAAGAGCAATTGGACGACTTGTACAATATTCATTTCAAAGGGGTGTTTTTCCTGACCCAAAAGCTATTGCCGCTATTAAATGACGGTGGCGGTATCATAAATATTTCCAGCGGATTGACACGCATTACCACACCTGGAGCATCTGTATATGCAGCGTTTAAGACGGCTGTAGAAACCCAAACACGCTATTTGGCAAAAGAATTAGGTAGTAGAAAAATCAGAGCCAATGTAATTGCGCCAGGTGCTATAGAAACCGATTTTGGCGGTGGCAGAGTGCGTGACAATAAGGAGTACAACGACATGATTGCAGGCGTTACGGCGTTAGGACGTGTAGGCTTACCAGATGATATTGGAAGTGTTGTTGCTTTTTTATGTACCGATGAGGCGTACTGGGTGAATGCTCAGCGTATCGAAGTTTCAGGTGGACAAGCGATTTAATATCTTTGAATAGAGACTTATTTAATATGAACAATAAAATCCAGCAAATCAAAACCATTGGTGAGTTTCATGCCCTGCAAAATTTGCCGCAGCCCGAGCATCCGCTTATCAGCATCGTGGATTATTCTAAAATGAATGATAATGTGGCATACAAGCTTTCGGGTGTTATTGCCGATTATTATTCCATTGCCATCAAACGTGGTGTAGGAAAAATGTACTATGGACAGCAACAATATGATTTTGATGGTGGCGTGATGGCGTTTTTAGCTCCGAGACAGGTATTGCGTTTTAGCCCTGCTGAAGAAAACACCGAGCGTTCTGGTTGGATTTTATTGATTCATCCTGATTTCTTTTGGGGAACACCGTTGGCAAAGACCATTAAAAATTACGAGTTTTTCCATTATACCGTGCGTGAAGCCTTGTTTCTGTCAGACAAAGAGGAAACGAAAATCAATGCCATCATCGAAAATATACGCCAGGAATACCATTCGAATATCGACCAGTTTAGCCAAAACATTATTATCTCACAAATTGAAACTTTGCTGAATTATTCGGAGCGGTTTTACCAAAGGCAATTCATAACCCGAAAAATTAGCAATCATCAAATCCTCGACCGACTAGAGCAACTTCTGGACGACTATTTCAACAGTGACAAAATTGTAGCTCAAGGTATTCCTACCGTCAATTATGTTGCAGAAGCACTAAACATTTCGCCCAGTTATCTGAGTGGGCTACTCAAAGTATTGACTGCAGAAAGTACCCAGCAACACATCCATAAAAAACTCATCGAAAAAGCTAAAGAAAAACTTTCCACCACCCATTCATCGATAAGTGAAATTGCTTATGAACTGGGGTTTGAACATCCGCAATCTTTCAGCAAATTATTTAAAACAAAAACCAAACTTTCGCCACTTGAATTTCGGCAATCATTTAACTGATAGCAGGAATGAGATTATCATATATCTTTTCTTCACAGATTTTCCTATCAAGTGGTTGCCATTGCAAGAACACCGATTTCGAAAATTACGGGAACTATAAAGTGGGATATAGATTTGCTGAATCCCGATGACATCAATTCACTAAAGCATTTAAATTCTTTAGTCGAAATTTCGGTATATGAAACATTGCAGATAACTAACGGGGGCAATCTTAATTTTCCAGAATCAAGAATTGTAGATCTGGGAATCCGAGGCAGCATTTTAAGTGGTAGCATAGAAAGATTGCCGGCCCATAAAGCCGATATTGTTTTGCACTATGAAATTCTGGGCTTGCCCTACGGAAAACCAATTGCCATATCTGTAAAGCCGAAGGGGACATTCATGACGAGGCCCACAGGAAATGCCAGGTTTGAAGCCATCAAAGAATCAGGGCCTGACGTTTTTACATTGACCCCATCTAACAGCACGATAGTCGATTTCAATTTTAGAATCAAGCTTTCAGCAAATCCGAGATAATTGAGTTCAACTCTAAATAATCTAATTTATGCCTGGTACTTCATCTCAACTCATTAAAATTCCTATTTCCAGCCAGGGACCGAATAATATGCTGATATTTCTCACTCAAAGTTTAGCCGGACTAAATTTCGTCGAAGTTTATGACCAGATTAATATATTAAGAGGATGTATAAAGGTTCCTACGCAATTTGTTCTATCCGATAATAATCGGGATAATTTGGATACTATTGTAGTTTCTGTGAGTGCTGGAATAAAATTGTTTAAAGACAAAAGCAGTTTTATTCTCGCTGTTGATAGAATAAAGAAAACTTATTTTGATGAGGTCGGAAGGTTCATCGTTCTTCTTGATATCGCTTGTGGCGATCCAAGTATTTATCGTCATCATCCTCAACAAGTGGTATTTCCTGGAGATCCGAATGTTCAGATGGGCTCTTTTCAGAGCAGTTTCAATTTTGAAATTTCTGCATATATTCTTTGTAGAGAAAACAATGCAAGCTAGTCTACCTATATTTAATAAGGAGAAGGGCGTTCCATTGAAAGTTTCGGCCTTTTACTTACGGAAAAAGCTCCTGCAATCCTAATGTCAGTAGGGGCTGTACCGGTTAATTTGTATTTAAAAGCGGCCAGCTCGCTCATTATGCATCCTTACTTCCATTTTAAACGCGGATAATTCTGAAACAAATGAACTCTCTTTGGGCAGGTCAATTGGAAATGATATCAGGGATCAATCGGGTAAGATAAGCGCATCTTCTGTTCCGGTAGTGATATAGCATTCGTAGGTGGGGTAATGCTGATTTAAAGATTAACCCGTATGCTACAGGTAGTGGCATTCCTGCAAAAAGCCATTTCATCATTCCGGGCAGCAATGTATCTGCTAAAGATGTATATAGGTTCAAATAATGGTTGCCAATTATGAGATTTTTAATGTTTACATTATTTTACTTATTTTATTTAAAGGGCTTCTCAAAGCCTGTTTACCTGATTTTTTAGTGATGGGATGATGCTTCAGCAATAAACAGCGGTTATGCTATGAGGAAAGACTGCTGCTAATAGCAAGGTTTATTGTTAGATTACTTATAGTGGCGTTTCGCTTTTTGTTGTGGCTTTTGCAATCTATCCTTTTTGCTGCAGAGATGTTCAGGATGGCCAATATTCCTAAAAGACTTGCTGGTATCATGCCGGTGGCTGAGGTATTTTCTGGGCGAAGAAAGCGGGTTATTATTTTTATTCTCCAAAGTATTCCACGTAAATGCGCGGAGTTTCATAAAGTTTAATACAATGTAGCTGCACTTCTTTAGGGATATGGGGCTCCAACTGTTTCCATATTTCTATTGCCAGGTTTTCAGTACTGCACATTTTACCGATCAAAAAGTCTACATCCTCGTTAAGATTTTTATGATCCAGCTTTTCAGTGATATATTCCCGGATGATAGTGCTTAATTTTTTTACGTCAAATACAAAGCCGGTATCGTAATTAGGTTTTGCTTTTACGGTAACCAACAGGTCGTAATTATGGCCGTGATAGTTAGGGTTAGCGCATTTACCAAATATAGCTTCATTTTCAGCTTCATTCCAGTCAGGATTATAAAGCCGGTGAGCTGCATTAAAATGTTCCTGTCTTGTAAGGTATACCATCGTACAAAAATAACGACATTTGCGGCAATATTGTTTTATGAACCTCCTTATTGTATCAGCAACATCATTCGAGATCAGGCCATCGCTCCGCAAGCTTAAGAAGTTAAAAGCCGGGATAGCGGTAACCGGCGTTGGCTGCCCGGTATCGGTATACTACATTACTAAAGCCATTCAGCAGTATCAGCCTTCCGTTATTATACAGGCAGGAATTGCCGGCGGATTTCACAACGAAATGCCTTTAGGAACGGTAGTGGCAGTGTTGCAAGATGAGTTTGGAGATATAGGGGTTACGGAAAAAGGGCGGTGGCAGTCTGTTTTTGATATGGGCTTCCTGGATACCGGTACAAAGCCTTTTAAAGAGGGCGTTTTGAAGAACCCGAATAAAATATTACTGGAACGTTGCGGCCTTGAAAAGGTAAAAGCCGTTACTGTAAATGAAGTAACTACGAACAAAACCAGGATCCAATTGTTTAAAAAGCGGGGTGTACTGATAGAAACAATGGAAGGTGCTGCCTTACACTATGTGGCATTGATGGAAAAAATACCTTTTTTGCAGATCAGGAGCCTTTCCAATTATGTGGGTGAGCGGGATAAGAGCCGGTGGCAGATAAGCGATGCTATTGCGAATTTGAACGGGGCTTTGCTGAGGGTGGCAGAGCAGGTGAGTAGTCAACGGTGAGGAGTTGCTCAGGATGAGTATTTAAAATTTTACATTCAACATTTAATATTTTTCATTCCAATATGGTGGTTACAATAGGCTTTTCCCCTTGTCCGAACGATACTTTTATCTTTGATGCGCTGGTTAATGGTAAAATAGATACCGGTGATCTGCAGTTTGAGCCGGTTCTGGAAGATGTGGAAACGTTGAACCGGTGGGCTCTGGACGGAAAGCTGGATATTACCAAGCTTAGCTTTCCTGCTTATTTTAAAACTGCCGATACATACAGGTTATTAAGCTCAGGCAGTGCGCTCGGTAAAGGGGTAGGCCCTTTATTGATCGCCAATGATGATAAACAATTTTCTGAAGCAGATATATACAATGCGGCTGTTGTTTTGCCCGGTATTCATACTACTGCTAACCTGCTTTTCAGTTTTGCCTATCCCAATGCCAAGAACAAAGTATTTAAAGTGTTTCACGAAATTGAAGATGCTGTGGTAAATGGCAAGGCGGAATTGGGGGTAATTATTCATGAAAACCGGTTTACCTATCAGCAAAAAGGCTTACACAAAGTGCTGGACCTGGGCGAATACTGGGAAACTAAAATGAATGTACCTATACCACTGGGAGGCATTGTTATCAAAAAAGAGCTGGGTGACGATGTATACCAGGAAGTAAACCGGCTGATCCGCCAAAGCCTGCAATATTCATTGGCCCGTTATCCTGTTGTATCAGGATATGTAAAAAACCATGCTCAAACCATGAGCGAGGCAGTAATGCGCCAGCATATAGAATTATATGTAAATGATTACAGCCTGGACCTTGGAGAAACGGGGAGAACTGCCGTTGATGTATTGAGAACTGTTTTTGAGAAGGCGGTAGGAAGTAGTGAATAGTGAGTAGGGAATCGCATATGTACAGACTGGTAACCAGTAACCCGCAACCATCACCCATAAAGCGGCTGAATATATCTTCTGAACAGCATTGCTGTAATGGTATTAGAATAGTACCTGCTGCCGAGGATGTTAACAGGCTGGATGCCACGGATGGCATTGGTAAGAAAAACCTCATCTGCTTCCAGCAGGTCTTTTTGCTGGCAGGATAATTCTGTAACGCTTCCGATAGCATCTATGAGATAAGCGCGCATTACGCCATCCACACACCCTTCTGTTAACGGAGGGGTAAAAATCCTGTTCCCCTTTACCCAGAAAATATTGGCGATTGTACTTTCGCAAATGCGATCCCTTTGGTTTAGTAGGATGCCATCATCCCATTTGTTCTGAAGGCAGTAGCGTGCCGCAATGCTATAAATCAGCGCCGAAGCAGATTTAATGAACGCATATTCATTGTCGTTTTTTTTAATAGAAGTGAACAGGCCTGTTGCAAGTCCGCTTTCGTTGAACTCATTGACGCGCTTATCAAGCGGCCAGGCTTCAATAAGATAGTGAAGATTATTATTATTGTCAAACAGGCCACCCTCACCGTTTGAAAAAGATAAACGCACCCTTGCCGCTTCCCCGCAACTGTTTTTAGTGCAAAGCGTTGTTATTTGGGTAAAAATGGCTTCGGCACTAACATTTTCGGGAAACACATAACTTAGTTGCGCCATGCTTTTGGATATCCTTTTTTTATGATAGGGCTCAAGAAGAATTTTCCCTTTCCATATTTTCATGGTTTCAAAGAAGCCATCTCCATAGCGATAGCTTTTGTTACCCGCCAGTAATACAGGCTCCTGCTCGTTATAATAAATTCCATTGTAGCAGATGTTAAGCATGTACAGAAGTTACGTGGGTGATTAAGGGGTAACAGGAGCACGCAGGGGATCTGCGTTTTCCGGAGCTGCTAAAGATAGCGTATCACTGTCTCTTAAACGCTTTTGTTTGCTGACAATAGAATCCACTACCACTTTAAACTCATCGGGTCTTTTTCTGTAATGTTCTAAGGTGTTCAGGAACTGTTTTTTGGTTACTTTATGTATTTTCAGCGTGCGCTCTAACATAGCATCATTCAGGGCGGCCCTGTTTTGCTCAGGATGCTTAAAGTACACATAGCCATTTAAGAACTCACTGCTCCTGGCCACATCCCACAGCACTTTTTCCATTTTTTGTTTAGGCAATATATCGTTGCTGCTCTTGCAGGACAATATAAGTGATGAAAGAAAGAATATAATAAGGGATCGTCTATTCATTTTTGTTTTTGGAATCAGGTACAAATATATCTGATATAGCCGTTTTTAATAGTGAAAGGGTTCATAACTTTTTATGGACATTTGCTGTACCCTGTCCGTTGCAAAGGACACAGAAGCTGGCGTGAAAGTGCGTATTGATTTATTCCTTATACCAAAAGCCGGCAAATCGCTTATATTATGTGCATAGCTGATCGCGGTATCTATGCTATAACCTGAAAGGTATGCCGAAAATGTTTAGCTGGATAACATCAGGTTAAGGCAGAAAATGGGACGATTTGAATGGATTTTGATACGATTTGAGCATATTCAGGTAAGCCTTTTAATTAATTTTACCGCCTGGTTAAAACCGAACCGGTTCATTTACCCGATTACCAGGAGCACAGCGTTTTTACTTAAATCCTACATTTTGCAACCAAAAGTCAATGAATAATAATAGCCTTTCTACAAAGCCTCATTATCCCATACTGGATGGTCTGCGTGGTGTTGCCGCCATAATCGTCGTTACCTTCCATTTGGCAGAACCACTGGCAACCGGGCACCTGGATAACCTGGTTAACCATGGTTACCTGGCAGTTGATTTTTTCTTCCTGTTATCGGGTTTTGTTATTGGGTATGCATATGACGACCGTTGGCATAAAATGACATTTGGCAGTTTCTTCAAACGCCGGATAGAGCGCCTTCAGCCTATGGTAGTCCTGGGAATGACGCTCGGGGCAATCGGATTCTATTTTACAGATTCAACTATCTGGCCACTCATTCATACCGTTCCTGTCTGGAAGATGCTGATAGTAATGATAATCGGTTATACCATCCTTCCTGTTCCCTTATCTCTTGATATAAGGGGATGGGAAGAAATGCACCCGCTTAATAGCGTAGGATGGTCTTTATTCTTTGAATACATTGCAAACATTTTTTATGCCCTGGGAATAGGGAAGTTCTCAAAAACAGCATTGGGTATTTTTGTGCTTATCGCGGCTATAGTACTCGCTCATTTTGCTATAACCAACCCGAATGGGGATGTTAGCGGTGGCTGGACGCTGAATGCTGAACAGGTGCGGGTTGGACTTATCCGTACCATGTATCCTTTTTTTGCCGGACTGTTACTTTCCCGTGTATTTAAACCGGCCTATATCAGGAATGCTTTCTTATGGTGCAGTCTTTTGCTGGCAATCATTCTCTATATGCCGCGTATAGGTGGCGCGAACCATATTTGGATGAATGGCATATATGAATCCTTGTGCATCATCGTTGTTTTCCCGGTTATCGTATATCTCGGTGCCAGTGGTATTGTGCATACCCCGATAGGAAATAAGGTTTGCAGGTTCTTAGGTGATATATCCTATCCGCTATACCTGGTACATTATCCATTGGTGTATTTTTATGTTGCATGGATCAGCGACAATAAAGGAATAACCATAGAACAGGCATGGCCTTATGCTTTACTTATTTTGATCGGTTCTGTATTTTTGGCTTATGCCAGTTTGAAATGGTATGATGAACCCATAAGAAAATGGCTGAGGAAAAAAATGGGATAACCGTCCTTTTGTTTTATTCTTCTGTACTTGTAGTTGTTTACAGATGCAATCCGTGCAAAAAGCGTTGACGGGTAAATAATACCGATCAGGGGCTGTTAAATATTTATCTTATCTGAGTAGCTGATCACAGTATCTATAATATCCTTCGCTACTTCTGCTTTGCTTTTGGCGTCAAATTGTATCTCCTGCCTGTTTTTGGTATAAATGGTGATTTTATTGATATCGCTTCCAAATATATCACCATCGTTTAAAGAGTTCAGCACTATAAAATCAGCGTTTTTAGTATCCAGCTTTTCCAGCGCATGCGCCTTCTCATTATTGGTTTCTAATGCAAATCCCAGTAAAACCTGGTTGTCTTCTTTTATAGCGCCCAGGCTCTTCAGTATGTCCTTGGTTGTAACAAGTTGAAGTTCCGGCGCTTCGCTGCCTGTTTTTTTAATTTTTTGGTCACTTACTTTTCCTGGCTTATAGTCTGCCACCGCGGCAGCCATCAATGTGATATCCGTGTTCTTAAAATGGTCATGGCAGGCATTATACATTTCGTCGGAAGAGGTGACTTTTATTATAGTAATGCCTTCATATTCCTGAGGAAGGGGTACCGGGCCCAGCACCAATGTTACGTCAGCACCGCGGTTCCTGCATTCCTTCGCCAGGGCAATACCCATTTTGCCTGATGAATGATTGCCGATAAACCGTACCGGGTCAATCGCTTCGTGGGTAGGCCCAGCTGTTACCAGTACTTTTTTATGTAAAAGGGAGCCTTTATTTTCCCTGAAACGGCTGTCCAGGTATGCCACTATTTTTTCAGGCTCTTCCATTCTGCCATCGCCAAAGAGACCGCTGGCCAGCTCGCCATTACGGGGCTGTATTACCGCAATGCCATCTTTTTTGAGCACGCTGAGGTTTCTGCCGGTAGCCGCATGGTGCCACATATCTTCATCCATTGCAGGGGCCACTATAACAGGGCAGGTAGCAGACAGGTAAACAGAGAGCAGCAGGTTGTCGCAATGGCCATGTGCCATCTTCGCTAATGTATTGCAGCTTAGTGGCGCTATCAGCATTACATCCGCCCACCGGCCTAACTGAACATGGTTGGACCATGTATTCTCTGCAAACAGATCAGCCAGTACTTCATTTTTGGAAAGAGTGGTTAGCACTAATGGTGACACAAAATCTTTTGCAGCAGGTGTCATCACTATTTTTACTTCGGCACCCTGTTTTATAAGCAGGCGTACCAACTGGATGGTTTTGTAGGCCGCAATACTACCCGAGATACCGATTAATATTTTTTTGTTTTGTATTGAGTTCATGGTCCATGGTTCATGGTTCATGGTTCTATGAACGATTGGCTATGAACCATCAACCCATTTCACAAAAATACTTAAAACACAAAAACCACAGCCCCGTAAAGCAACTGTGGTTCCGGATTATTTAAGAAAAAAATATTAGCTGAAAAGCTCGTCTTCGGCCTTTCTGAAATAAATTTTATCTTCTAAAAATTCATAAGTAGCCAGTAGGGCCGGGTTAGGCATCCTTTCGTAAGCCCTCGAAATCTCGATCTGTTCTTTATTCTCATGGATCTCTTCGAGAGAATCGGTATGGCTGGCAAATTCATCCAACTTATTATGCAGCTCCTCTTTGATAGAGATATTCACCTGGTTCGCTCTTTTAGCGATGATGGCGATAGATTCATAAAGATTACCGGTTTTGCTTTTGATAGCCCCCAGGTCTTTAGTTTCTACATTGTTGGGGATGCCGGCGCTAAGTTGTCGTCTTAACTTGCTCATTATTACTAAATTTTTGTATTTCTGTATTTGATGTACTGATGTAGTTTTCTACATCTTTACGGTATTTGCTTTCAGGAAACCGCTCCATAAACTCATTCGCCTGCTCAATAACTTCTCTGTATCGTTCTGCTCTTTTAGTGGCAATGGTTAATTCGGCCGCTTTAAAATAAGACTTGATCGCCATGTACTTATATTCATCGGATACCAGGGATTCGGGATAATTATCGAACAAAGTATTAAAGGTAACACCCGCAGCTCTGAACTCACCGATATTATAGTATAACATGGCGGATTTATAATCTTTTGTTTCAAGCTTTTTCCTTAACTCATCAATCAGCCGGTTCGCCTCTGTAATCCTTACCGATTGAGGGTGTGTGTTTACAAAAGTTTGAAGATTACTGATTGCTTTATAAGTATTTGTCTGATCCAGGTCTGCTTTGGGAGATTGTAGATAAAAAGTGTAAGCCCGCATATATTCTATCTCTTCTGCGCGTGGACTGTTGGCAAAGCTTTCCAGAAACTGCTTAAAAAGGTTTTCTGCGTTGGCATAGTCCTTCTGGTTAAAGGCAGTATAAGCATATTTGTAATAAATATCCTGGAATTGCGGGGTAGTTTTGTAATAAGGTATTACATCTTCGTAAACAGTATAAGCCTTCATCCACTTCTTTTTAGCATAAAACTGGTCTGCCATTTTCAGCTTATAAGCAGCATCCTTGCTCTTTAATATCTTATTCATGCCGGGGCCGCAGGATATCAAAGAAACTACTAAAAAAACAGCGATTACAAATCTCATAAAGTTTGCAAAGTTAACCATAATGCGGCAAATGTTGCTAAAAATTATGACCTGCCTAACTAAGTGATAGTTAAGGTTTTGATAAAGAATGGCTGCCTGATGGCTGTATAGAAAAGCACGCTTTGATAATCAATTACTTTTCGGAGTGCCCTGCTAAAAAATGATCCAGTGCGGTGATCATGCTGGGTGTTTTTGGCCTGGGCGCAATAATTTCGGGATTCAGCCCGGCTTTAACAGCTTCAGCTTTAGTATTGTCTCCAAAAGTGCCTACCAGCACACCATTTTGCTTAAAGTCAGGAAAATTATCGAACCAGCTTTTCACACCGGAAGGAGTGAAAAAGCATACAATATCAAAGTGTTTGCCGCCTACCAGCTTTTTTATGTCGTTGCTTTCGGAGCGATACATAAAAGCCAGCTCAAAGTCGCAATGATTATTTTTCAGCCAGTTTACAACATCACTGTCCTGCTGGTTCTCAGAGCAAACGTACAGGAAGCTTAGGTTTTCCTTATGCTTGTTCATTACATCAAACAGGCTTTTATTGGTACCATCGGCTCCAAAAAACACTTTGCGTTTCCGGTATAGAATAAATTTTTGCAGGTAAAGCGCAACGGCCTCTGTAATGCAGAAATATTTTGTATCCTGCGAAACCGTGATCTTGCTTTCTTCACAGGTGCGGAAAAAATGATCAATAGCATTACGGCTGGTAAAAATAACTCCCGTAAAACGTGCAATATTGATTTTTTGTTTTCTGAAATCTTTACCCGAGATAGGAACAATGCTTATCAGCGGTTGAAAATCCAGCTTCACACCATATTTCCTTTCAAGATCAAAAAAAGGAGATTTTTCGCTTAGTGGCCTGGGCTGGGTAATAAGTATGGTCTGAATTTTACCACCTAATAACCCTGTACCAGATTTTTTCAATTCATTTAACATTAGCAATTCCTAAAATTGTGTGCAAAAGTACACTATTATTTTAAAAATGATAATATTCCTTTATACAGTATAATAACAGGCAATATTTCGAAAGCGCTTACATACAACAGGAAATGAAAGAAACTGATGCTTTTATCTTTTCTTACCAGCTGTATAGCAGAAATATAACGGTATAAAAGAAGCGCTGAAAGAAGCAGCCAGCTAAGCGTCCATGCTACGGCGCCTGCTTCTTTTCCTGTTAACGCAATAATAAGCACCAATGGTAAAAGCAATATTGCGATAATCTTGTTTACCAGGAAGATAAGGAAAATGTAATTATCTGTAAGCTTGCTTATTTTGAACACCCATCCAATGAATTTAAGAGTCAAAAATTTACCCGAATAAACAATGCCGGTAGCGGCTGTGGTATAAAGGAATAATTGCCAGAATGGTAAAGCCAGATGCGGAGTGGTTCTTTCTATACCCAGTGCTGCATAAAAACCACCGGTTATAATAAAAAACATATTAAATAACAGCGAGGGTAAGGCGTTCTGAACTACCTGCTGCTTCAGCTGTCTTTGTTTTAGGCTACGGCGGAAAAACAGGTTGATGAGGTCTGAAAAATACTTCTCAAAGCTTGCTTTCAGTATAGCGAACAGCAAAAAGATCGCTGCCACTATATAAAAATAAATTTCTTTACCTGCTGAGGGAAGCTTTCTGGTGTAGGGCGGATAAACTGCTCCCTCACTAAAGTTAAAGTAGGGGTGCCTGTTTAAAATATCCCTGGACAGTTTAAGATTTTTCTGTAAGGAACTGTCTTTGGCAATATTCATGCGATCTCTCGGGGCCTGGACAAGGCTATCGGTATAAGTATCCTGCGCCGCACCCGGCCATATATAACAACAGAGAAAGATTAATAAAATGATCCTTGCCAACGGAGAATTTTGCTGCAAAAATAGCCTGATGTAGTTAAAAGTAGCTAACGAACCCGAAATGTATTTTAGATTGCCGGAGGTTAAATCGGGTATCATTTCTTTTTCCTATGGCCCATGCCAGGTTGAACAGTCCTGCTTTGGTTTCAAAAGCAAGCCCAAGGCCTCCCGAAAGATAGGTATAGCTGATATGGGTGGCCCTGCCGGCATTTTTGCCCCAGCCACCATCTGTAAATACATTGAAATAAGAATTTTCGCTCACCAGGTACCGGTACTCCAGCGTGCCGATGCCATACTGGGAAAGGAACTGGCTTTGTTCATCAAAACCTCTCAGGAGCCGGTATCCACCCACCTGGAAGAGCTCATTCCTGAAAATATTGCTGCCTGAAATATAACCGCCGTTAACCGCCGTTTTAAAAGTACTCCGTTGTGCTTTACCTATCGGGAAATATTTGGCGGCGGTCAGTATAGAGCGAAACTGGTACGATTTTACCTTTATGGTATCGTACAGGCTGGCAAAATCAAAGGCCGGATCATCAGGATCTTTAAGATCAAGGATCTGGTTGTTGCGTTTGATATTTTTATTGCCCGCTGAACTGTTAATAAATAGCTCAAACCCACTCACCGGATTAAAAATGTAGTTAGTTGTATTAAGACTGTATTCAATCCCGATATTCGTGATCTTTATATCAGCATCTACAGGCAACTCTTTGGTTGCAATAATCGATGCCTCATTGATATTGTTTAAAATGCTGCTGAATTGTTGTACATAGAACGTAGCATTTTGCCTCCGGTTCAGGACTAACTGAGCGCCCAGCTTTATGTCGAAGTTTAAAAAAGCAGAGTCTCTTTTAAGCATATTAAAGCCAAAGTCTATCCCGAAAGGCGATCTGAATAAATAAGGCTGCGTATAGTTGAGGCCGAGCCTTTGGGAAGCCGCCTGCAATCGCTGCCAGACCAGGCCGATAGTTTCTCCGGCTCCAAAAGCATTTTTCAGGTTCAGCAATCCTTCGCCTGTGATAAGCATTTTTTTTGTTGCAGCAGCATCACTGTTAGGTAAAAAACCAATGATAATGTTTACCTGGCTGCTTTTTTTTTGTTGAAGAAACAGTTCTGCTGTTCCGCCGGTGCTTCCCCATATAAATTGCGGGGGAAACTGTTCTTCTACATAATTCAGTTTTTTTAATTCGGTGCTTATCTGTTGCAGCTTTTCCTTGTTATAGACAGAACCGTTTTTTAAATCAAGGAACTGTTGCAGGTATTCGTTGCTGATTTTCGCATTACCGGTTATTTTAATACTATCTATACGGTAAAGTGGTCCGGGCTTTACGTTTATGCGGCCCGAAACTTCGCTACCGTTGATCTGCAGGCTGTCGAGATAGATTTTAGCAAAAGGATACCCATTATTTTCCATATAATTCAGCATTTGCTGCTGAAGGTCTTCCACTTTATTGCGATCATACTGTTTTTCTGAAAAAAAGAGTTCTGTCCAGCCTATTTTACTCAGCCAGCTGCGCGATGCTTCATCTGCAGAGACCGAGGCCCACCTGTAAATCTCGCCTAAAAAGAGATGAGCAGTGGCTGATGTGGTGTCTATATTTACGTCGTCAACCGATGCAGTAATATACCCTTTTGCATGAAGCTGGGTCGGAAGCTTTTCTATATAAGCGATACATTCGTCGCGGCTTATGAATCGCGTTTGGGGTTGGACGGCCCGGGACATAAAAGTGCTGTCCTTATCAATAGGTATAAGGGATAAGGTAAAATTGCTTTGTGCCTCCACATGCAATAAATTCAAAAGCACAATTGCTGTAAGCAGGTATCGTATCTTTGCAGGCTTCAACGGGCGTAAAATTAGATTATTAATGCTAAACGCTGAAAGCCGAAGGCTTCGGGCATTATGCTTTAAGCATTTAACATACAGCCCTGCGGTTTTTGACACTAAGTATAAATGAGCGGCATCTATATTCATATACCATTTTGTAAACAGGCATGCAACTATTGCAATTTTCATTTTGCAACTTCCCTGCTGAAAAAAGAGGCGCTGCTTGCTGCGATCCGTAAAGAAATAGTTTTAACTGCAAAAGATCAGGGCCGGTTGATAAATACCATTTATTTGGGGGGTGGTACGCCCAGTTTACTGGATATAGATGAACTCTTTGCTATATTACAGGTCATCCGGTCTTTTTGTAACGTAAATGCTCATGCTGAAGTAACGCTTGAAGCCAATCCTGACGATATCACAGCAGAAAAGCTACAGGGTTGGAAAAATATGGGAGTTAACAGGTTAAGTATTGGTATCCAATCTTTTTTTGAAGAGGATCTGAAGTGGATGAATCGCGCACATAACGCCGGACAGGCTGAAAGGTCGTTGCAGCTTGCTTTACAGTATTTTGATAATATTACTATTGATTTAATTTACGGAACACCGGGCCTGACCCATGAAAAATGGCAACAAAATGTAGCTCATGCAATTGCCTTGGGCGTGCCGCATTTGTCCTGTTATGCTTTAACAGTAGAGCCCAAAACACCCCTGGATAAACTAATCCGGCTGCAAAAAAAAGATGATATTGATCCCGGTGTTCAGTCAGAACAGTTTTTGTTACTGATGGATTGGACCAGTCAGGCCGGCTATGAACATTACGAGATATCCAACTTCGCAAAGCCCGGCTTCAGAAGCAGACACAATACCTCTTACTGGCAGAGTAAACCTTATGTAGGAATAGGCCCTTCTGCCCATTCTTTTAATGGTAGGGAAAGAAAATGGAATATTGCCAATAATCAGCGGTACATTGATGCGCTTGAGAAAGGTGAGCTGCCTTTTGAAAAAGAAGTGCTTACCCCGGTTCAAAAGCTGAACGAGTATATTATGATCTCACTACGTACTATGGAGGGTATCGATCTAAGAAAGATGGTGGAGGAAGAAAGAAGCGCTGTTCTTAAAACTGCCCAAAAATATATAAGGCAGCATCTGCTGCTACATGAAAACGATTTGCTTCGGTTAACGAATCAGGGTAAGCTGTATGCGGATGGCATTGCAGCAGATCTGTTCTTCTGATCTTATGGCAGACTTAATGGTCGCTATATTTTTTTAACTCTTTTGTCAGTATATCAAAGCTTTCATCATCAAAACTCACTAGAATAACCTCTTTTATTTGTTGGTCGTTCTGCAGAAATTCCAGGATTGTAGCAATAGCGATGTTAGCTGCCCTGTCTTTCGGGAACCGGTATACTCCGGTGCTTATTCCGGGAAAGGCAATGGTTTTACAGTTGTTCTCAGCCGCTAATTGCAAAGCGTTGAAATAGCAGCTTCTGAGCTTTTCATTTTCATTGCTGGTTCCTCCGTTCCAAACCGGCCCTACGGTATGAATAACATATTTTGCCGGCAGATTTCCGGCAGTAGTGATCACCGCTTCTCCAACCTTACAACCTCCCTGCCGGGCAACGATTTTTTTGCATGCTTCCAGGATTTTACTTCCGCCCGCCCTGTGAATGGCCCCGTCAACACCTCCGCCGCCAAGCAACGAAGTGTTGGCCGCATTTACAATCGCATCAGCTTCAATTTTTGTAATATTCCCTTTTATAATTTTTACCCTTGTCATTTTTTACAGCTAAATCATTACCTTCTCAATAGCTTCAAAAGCTTTGGTTGGCGGTAGTTTCTCCCATAATATTTTATATATATTTTCTGCTATGGGCATTTCGGCTCTTATTTTTTTATTGATATTGTAAATACATTTAGCAGCGTTGTACCCTTCTGCTACCATGTTCAGCTCCAGCCTGGCAGCCTGTACCGAGTATCCTTTGCCAATCATGTTCCCGAAAGTGCGGTTACGGCTGTACAGGGAATAGCAGGTAACCAGGAGGTCCCCCAGATAAACCGAGGCCGCGTAGTTGGCAGACCTGTTACCGGTTGACTGGTTGGGCTCGTGCTCACCCACTACGATATGAGCAGCGCCAAAACGCCTTAAGAAGGCAGCCATCTCATCTGCACAGTTGGCAATGTAAACGCTCAGGAAATTATCGCCATAATCAAGGCCATGAGCAATACCGGCGCCCAGTGCATAAATATTTTTAAGCACAGCAGCGTATTGTACGCCCAGTATATCGTCGTTTACTACGGTATTAATGGCCGGTGAGTCAAAGTAGGCGGCCATCTTCCTAGCGAACTCAATATCCACTCCAGAAAAAGTAAGGTAAGAAAGTTTTTCGGCGGCTACTTCCTCTGCATGGCAGGGCCCCAGCACGGCAAAATAATGGGTAAGCGGCACTTTGAAATATTTGGCCAGGTAGTCGTTTAATAAAACATTTTCTTTTGGAAGAATACCTTTGACGGCAGAAAGTATCTTTTTGTTTTTAAGATCTTCGTGAGTTAATACGGATAAGGTTTCTGTTACAAATGCAGAGGGCACGCCTATTATGAGCACATTCGCCGCCGTTACTACTTTACGCAGGTCTGTATCTATTTTCAGTAACCGGGTTTTTAACTCTGCAGAAGTAAGATAATGCGGGTTATGCGCCCGCTTTTGTATGTAAGCTGCTGATTCGGGGTTTCTTACCCACCAGTGCACTTTGTTCCCATTGTCGGTAAGTATTTTTACCAAAGCGGTGGCCCAGCTGCCACTGCCAATTATACCAAATTTTACTGCCATTATATACGTTTAGTCCGGAAGTCCGGAGTCCGAGGTCCGGATTATGAAAGATAATTATTTTTATAATTATGGTTTTCGGTCTTTCCTACTTACTGACCTTCAGACTTTTTAAATGTATAAAAACTATTGGCCTGTTGTATGCAGGTTACCACCAGGTCGTTAATGCAAACATGCGTTGGCAATGATGCACAGTAGTAAATAATATCTGCAACATCTGCTGCTGTCAGTGGTTGAATGCCTTCATATACTTTTGCGGCCTTGTCCGCATCTCCCTTAAAGCGTACATTCGAAAACGCTGTTTCTGCTGCCCCGGGATGAATAGCCGTAACTTTTATACCATATTTTAACAGGTCAATACGCATCGCCTCGCTCAATGCGCCTACTGCGTGTTTGGTGGCACAATACATATTACCCTGTGCGTATACCTCTTTGCCTGCTATAGACCCCAGGTTAAAGATATGCCCCTTGCGGGCTTCGATCATTAACGGAACAACAGCCTTAGAGACGTAAGCAAGGCCTTTCAGGTTCGTATCGATCATCGTATCCCAATCATCAACGCTTGCTTCATCAAAAGCATCGCGTCCTGCTGCAAGCCCGGCGTTATTAATTAATACATCAATGGTTTTCCATGCTGCGGTTAATGATTCAACCTGTGCGAAAACCTGCTCTCTGTTGCGCACATCAAAGTTTAGTGGTAAAACTTTTACAGGATGGGCGGCCTGTATATTTTCAGAGAGTTTGGTCAGGCGGTCTTTGCGGCGGCCGGTAATGATCACATTATAGTTGTTTTGTGCAAACTTCCAGGCGCAGGCTTCACCAAAGCCGGATGTTGCGCCGGTAATTAAAGCAATTTTATTCATGAAATATCATATCAGGCGTTAAATATCGGACAAAAAATCTTCAATGAGCTTATTGGCTTCTTCAGGTTCTTCTATCATACCCAGGTGTCCCGACTTATTTAAAATATTTACAGATGATACGGATGGCAGTGAGGATTGTTTTATGGTATTTTCAAGATCAATAATTTCATCCTCCCTGCCATAGATGAACAGCACCGGTACTTTGGCACTCTTCAAAACATCGGTGCGATCAGGCCTTTGCATCATTGCTTCATAATAGTCGATCACTGCTTCATTGCTCATTCCGGGCAGTTTGTTCATGAAATTTTCGTATATGCCCGTTCTTTCATTTTTAGTAGTTGCCCCAAACATTTTAGGTGCGGTGTTTTCAAGAAAAGATACAGCACCATGTTTTTGTACAAACTCGATACCCTTTTGCCGGCTGGCCTTTTTTTCTTCGTTATCTGCTCCTGCACTTGAGTGAAACAATCCAAAACCACTTAACATTTCAGGATGTTTTTCAGCAAATGCAAGCGTAGCATAGCCTCCCATGCTATGGCCGATCAATACGATATCATCCAGCTCTTCTGCTTCTGCAATTTGCCTCACAACATCCGCCAGGCCTTCCATGCTCACATCGCTGATAAGTTCAGAGGTACTGATACCCGGCAGATCGGGCACAATCACTAAATAGTTTTTGCTTAAAAACTCAGCCTGGCTGTTCCATATACTGCTGTCGGCGCCAAAACCATGTAGTAATACTATCGCTTTACCATCACCTGCGATATGATAGCTGATGATTTTTCCTTCAATCGTAATTGATTTTCTTTCCATAAAGAATTTTTTATTGGGTCATCTTTTGTGCTGCATAGCAACGGTATTGCCACGCTCGCTTGTACAGCTGTGCTTATAGCAGCAGCTATGCCGGAGTTTTTCTTTTTTTAAATTTCATTACAATGGCCAACAACAATAATGCCGCAGCTGCAAAACAAAACATTTTAGAAATAATATCTCCATACTTTGTGTAAAATGTTTCAGTGGTGTACGCGGCCACGGTTTGTTTTATAGTACCATCCACATCCCACGGTAATTGTTGTACAACATTCCCGTAAGGGTCAATAAAGCAACTAATACCTGTGTTAGCGCTGCGTGCTACCCATTTGCGGCTTTCAATGGCCCGCAGCCTTGCATAATTCATGTGCTGCTTATATCCCTGTGTATTGCCCCACCAGCCATCATTGGTAATAATACAAATGAGGTTGGAGCCTTTGCGGTTAAAATCCGCCAGGTAATCTCCGTAAATACTTTCGTAACAAATGGCCGGTGTTACATTAAATGAGCTGTTGTATGTTTGTAAGTTTTTTGCTGAAGTATCGCGTGCATAACCCCCACCGGTTCCGCCAAATTTTTCAAATAAGGGGGCCATGAAACTAAGAAAACCAGGCAATACTTCTACTCCTGGCACCAGTTTGGATTTGTGATAGATGTGAACATTTACGCTATCCAATAAAACAGCGCTGTTGTACATTTCGTAATAGGCGCCGCTATCTCGAGAGGGTTTCGCATACCGGCTTATTTTATGATCAAATTGCCTGTATCCTTCGAGCCCGGTCAGTAAGTTGACCTGCGGATGATCTTTTAAGAATTGCCACAGGGGAAGCAGGAAAAAATTTTCTTTTATATGGTCCTCGTCCGTTTGAGATGGTATAGCTGTTTCGGGCCAAACTACCAAAGCGGTATGGGCGTCAATCTGTTTTTGGGATAAGGAAATGAGCTTTTGAAGCTGCGCCTGCTGGGCACCGGTTTCAAATTTCTGATAAGGGTCAATATTGGGTTGTACCACTACTACATTGTATTTATTATGGAGTAGTGTTAAATTATTTTTTATAAAAAATGAAAAAAGTATCGGTATTAAAAGTAAAGCGACCCATGCCGCCGCATTTTTAAAGTAGCGCATACTTCTTCCTTCTGATTGGTATAGCTTTAATATATGAAATACGAAAACATTGCTTAATAAAACCCATAAGCTGCCGCCCGATGTGCCCGTATATTCATACCACTGCACCCAACTGGGGTGTGTGGCAAAAGCATTACCTAAGGTAAGCCAGGGCCAGCTGAGATCCCAGTTGTGATGGATATATTCAAAAGCAAGCCAGTAGGCAACGATTGACAGGGTGCCAATGAACCCTTTTATATATTTTTTAGTGAAAAAATAAAGCAGCCAGGGAATGCACATAATAAGGCTGTTGGCAAAAAACGCGCTGAGTCCTCCCTCTACACTTGCCTTAGCTACCCACCAGGTGGTAAGTATATTCCACAGCACCATATGTATGTAGGTATAGCCTAATAGTTTTTTCCAGTTGTTGGTGTTTTCAACTACTGATAACAAAGGAATCCATCCGACAAACAGGAGCAGGGTAAGAGGAGAAGTAGGCCAGGCTGCCCATAGCAGGATGCCCCCAAGTATAGAAAGTAATAAATTTTTTTGAGATGATTGCATGGCGTAAAGCTAAGCGTAATTTCAGAGTTTGTTTAGTCTGCTACTCATTATTACTTTGAGTATAATGCTCATTATATAAAAACAGGCCTGTTGTGGCTTTCCCTACATTAACTTTTAGTGCAATACGGCTATTTTGAACAGTTATTTTGTAAAAGTTTTTAGATATCCGGGAAACACCTTTTACTTCCAGCGGGGAATCTGCAATTTTCAGATGCTGATAAATTTTTCTAAATTGCTCCTGGAACTCTTTAGGATATTCAGCAAGTTGTCTGGAAAACAGTTCTTCAACAGTTACTTCCATCCCATTTTCTTTTCAAAATCAGCAGAACTTAAAGTGTTGCCGGGAAAACTGAATTGCACCAAAAGCCCATCCAGGTAATTTTCAACATCTTTATTGGCAATAGTTTCAATAATTTTTTCCACTTCTTCCAATGACCAGCCACCCTTTGTTTTTTTTGCAGAAAAATAACCTGGGCGCATGTTGAGTTTTTTTGCTATATAATCATTTTTATACCCCGATACTTCTATAAGTTGAGGTATCGCGTTTACTATAGCTTTATAATTTTTTATAGCAACAGTCATTTTATGTAATTTTTGTTACACAAATTTAGTAATAATTTTTATGTTAAAATAGTCAATTTTATTCGCTACCCATAAACTGAAATCATTTTTAAGCCTGCATAGCGGCTTCCGTTTTTCTTCTTTCTCCGATCTGCTGGCGCCACATGGCATAGTACAGACCCTTCTTTTCAATCAGGTCTTCGTGGCTGCCGGTTTCGGCTACTTCGCCACGTTCAAGTACATAGATCCTGTCGGCGTGCATAATAGTACTTAAACGGTGCGCAATCAATACCGTTATCTGGCTTCTTTTTGACGATACTTCGCGTATGGTTGCAGTAATCTGCTCTTCGGTAATTGAATCCAATGCAGAAGTAGCTTCGTCAAAAATGAGTAAATGGGGATCTCTTAAAAGAGCACGTGCTATGGCAATACGCTGGCGCTCGCCTCCGCTTAATTTTAAGCCTCCTTCTCCGATAATGGTATCCAAACCATTTTCTGCGCGCTGTATTAATGGCAGGCAGCTTGCTTTTCGTAAAGCCTCCTGTAATTCGTCTTCGGTGGCAGCTGGATTTACAAATAGTAAATTCTCTTTGATAGTGCCCGCAAACAGCTGCGTGTCCTGCGTTACAAAACCTATTTGCCTGCGCAGCTGGTCAAAGTCAACATGGCTGCCTTCAATGCCATCATAGAAAATATGGCCTTCCCCTGGCCTGTACAGTCCTACTAATAATTTTACGAGGGTACTTTTCCCTGATCCGCTGGGCCCGACAAAAGCAATAGTTTCCCCTTTCTTTACATCGAAGGATATATGATCCAGCGCTTTGAACTGCGCGGTCTGATGCCGGAAGGAAACATTCCGGAACTCCAATTCCTCGAGTATGCCTATTTGTTTGGGGTGCAGGGGGCTGGGCTCGCTTTTCTTCAGCATCAGGTTATGAAAGTTCTGCAAAGAGGCTTCTGCTTCGCGATACGAGAGTATGATATTGCCTATTTCCTGCATAGGGCCGAATAAAAAGAAGCCATAAAACATAAGCGACAGGTATTCTCCCGGTGAAATGGATCCCTTATAAATGAGCCATAACAGGGTGAAAGCAATTACCTGCTGCAAAAAATTGACCAGGGTGCCTTGTATAAAGCTCAGGGAACGGATGTTTTTTACTTTTTTCAGCTCCAGCTTCAATATTTTAAAAGTGTTATTATTGAGGCGTGTTACTTCCTGCCCTGTAAGTCCCAGGCTTTTTACGATTTCAATATTACGCAGGCTTTCAGTGGTGGCTCCGGCGAGGGAAGTAGTTTCTTTTACAATGTTTTTCTGAATGAGCTTTATTTTTTTGCTGAGCAGGCTGGTAACCAGCGCTATAAAAAATATACCGAGCGCATACACCGGCATGATGCTCCAATGCAGCCTGAATGCGTATACAGACACAAACACGATACTTACAATGATCACAAAAAACACGTTTACAAAGCTGCTGATGAATTTTTCGGTATCTGTGCGCACTTTGGTGAGTATGGAAAGTGTTTCGCCGCTGCGCTGATCTTCAAACTCCTGAAAAGGAAGGCTCATGGAGTGTTTCAAGCCATCCGTAAAAATGGTAGCCCCGAATTTCTGTATGACCACATTTACGAAATAATCCTGAAATGCTTTAGCAATACGGCTTATCATTGCGGTACCAACAAGCAGCAGCAGGTAAAAGAATATACCGTGATAGCCGTTCCCACCCCAAAGATATTCCTGTTCTGAACGGGGCAGTGTTTTTGCTTTGTCAAAAGAGTGGGGATGCGTGGCAAAAAGATCCAGCAACTTCCCGCTGATCATAGGCGCAAAAAGGGAGAAGACCTGGTTCATCGCTGCAAGGAATAATGCAAAAAGTACCAGCCATTTATAGGGTTTCAGATAGTGTAAGAGTATGCGCATATATAGAAAATAGTGCTAAACTAAAAAATAATAATCTCACAATAACAAAATACCCGGGTGAATGTTTGAGGGACTAGCAGAAGATAATAGCATACAGATTTAAGGTGAGGACGCTTTGAATAGCAGGAGCGATGCCAGGGCTGTAGGGATGAAGAAGCCCGAATGACAATTTTACCCTGCCCAGCCTTCCCTGTCCAGACTCCTGTACTGGATGGCTTCGGCAAGATATTCCGGCTTGATGTTATCGCTTCCTTCCAGGTCGGCGATAGTGCGCGCTACCTTTAAAATACGATCATAGGCACGGGCAGAGAGGTTGAGCTTTTCCATGGCCGCTTTCAGCAGCATCTGTCCTACATTATTGATCACGCAAATTTCTTTCAGCATTTTACTGCTCATTTGCGCGTTACAATAAATGCCCGGGTAATCCTTATAACGTGCTGCCTGTATATCCCTTGCTTTGATTACTTTTTCGCGGATGGTTCCTGAGCTTTGTTCTTTTCTGATATTGGAAAGCTCGCTGAACGGAACGGGTGTTACTTCCACGTGCAGATCAATCCTGTCTAAAAGCGGGCCTGAGATTTTATTTAAATATTTCTGCACAGCGCCGGGCGGGCAGGTACATTGCCGTTGGGGATGATTGTAAAAGCCACATGGGCATAGTTTCGTTGCCCATCTGCAATATCCAATTAAGAGGTAAAAAGCTTGAAAACAAAGCATATCCAAAAGAATTGCTTACTTATGGCGACCATATACGGAAACACAGACTTGATTTGGAAATGTCGCAAAGTGAGGTTGCTAAGATAATGAATGTTCAAACTGATACCATCACCAATTGGGAGCTAAACAGAAATTCCCCTGTTTTAAATCATATTCCTAAGATTATTCAATTTCTTGGATATACCCCAAATATTGATAATGAGAACCCATAATAAGATATCGAATTGAACAAGGGATAACTCAAAAAGAGCTAAAATTTTAAAAATTGATCCAGGTACTCTCTCAAAAGCTGAAAAAAGGATTGTCGTTACTAAAAATGTTCAAGAAAAAATAGAACAGTTAATAACAAATTCAAAGACAAAATTTTTGGAAAGCGAGCTTACAAAGTTTAAAAGATGATGCGCTCAACATAAACTTGCCTAGATCAAGATAGATGCTGCCTTAAGTCGCATTTTCATATTTTATTTAGATTTTGATTTTATTCTTTAAATATTCTATTTCTTTATCCTGCTGGCTGATTCTTTTTTCCATCTGGATGAGGTGCAATGTCATCTCTTCTATTTTTTTCAGCAACAAAGCTTGGTTTGCTCCTACTTCAATCCCGTTAGCCGTCACTTCTTTGGCGCTGGGTATTTCGGGTAAATGTCGATTGGCTTTAATAAATCGTTCCAATTCAGGGAGTGGCGTTAATTGGTAAGCGGGCTGAAATACATAATCGGGCCAATTTGTGCTATTATCGGCTTCTATCTTTAATTCCTGCGCCCGAATTTTGCCTTTTACAGATAACTTCTCAGTAGGAGTAGTAGTGCCGATTCCAATATTACCATTCCCTTTTATTACCATTCGTTTGCTAACTCCGGTTGTAAATTCCAAATCTTTACCCCCATATACATATATACCAAAATTAGTAGCATCATTTCCAGTGATAGCAGCATCCGATCCGATAATCCCTATATTAGTACCATTATTTTTAAATTGTATATAATTACTTGCGGCTGCAGTTGGAGTCATGATAAGTGGAGCTGACATTTCTAAAGTACCATTTGCATGAATTGAGAATCGCCTCTGGCCCGAAGTAAAAAACTTCATTCCACCATAACTACCCAACCATGCGGTTGGTCCTACTGGCTGCCAGGAGTCATTGGCCCATTTCAGACCATAATAGGGGGCCGATTGCCCATCATAATTGAAGTTTTCTGTAGGAAAAGCTGTTATCACCTGCGCCGTAACTGTTTGAGCAAATATCTCAGCAGCATGGCATGACAACAAAAAGAATATGGTCCATCTTAAACTTTTAAACAAGGATTGCTTTTTTTTCATACGATTATTGATTTTTAGTTGAAATAGTTTTAATACTAGATAAATGGACAAGGAATCATAATACCCAGAAGGTTAGGAAATTTGGTTAATAGTGGCCTCTCTCATAAATGTGAGTAATTGCTGCGTAATAACAAAAGTACATTGTTTTTGGTAGTGTTTAGTTCTTTGTGTAAATAAATATTAAGTAACTGTATAGGAGAGTTAACCACCGTGCAGGTTCGCTTCGTTCGGCTCCGCTACGCTCCGCCTCACTTCGCTTCACCTGCCCGGGTTGCGGCCGGCGCTTTGGCCCGGATTTTTTAACTTTAAATACAGTTTTATGGAACAGGACAACAAATTACCCAAAGATTTCTTCAAACAGTTTACAAGCAAAGAAGATTTCCAATCATTTTTCAGTGAGCTTTACAAGCAGGGTGTAGAGCAGATGTTACAGGCCGAACTTGATAACCACCTTGGTTATGAGAAGCATGCCAAAGATGGCAATAATACCGGTAATAGTCGTAATGGCACTTATCCCAAAAAAGTAAAAACCCAGTCCCTGGGTGACATGGTGCTAAATATCCCCAGGGATCGTAACAGCGTCCCGATAGCTATCGGGATTGAGCCGCAGTTAATACCCAAAGGTCAGCGCATGAGCGATAAGCTTGAAGAGTCCATTATCGGCATGTATAG
>NZ_BAAGYM010000033.1:0-1986 GCF_054779315.1 Niabella aquatica | reverse complement strand
AGTAAAAATACTCACCCAACAAACAAATGATGAATTTGACACCCTCTCTTAATGTACGAAAATAATCGTACAACGACTATCTTTTAATTTTCGGGAACACCCTTTCGAATGTCAGATTGTTCTCATTTGTTGACCTTTGATTCACAATTTAAAAACTGTCAATCAAAGTCTAGATCTCTACATAGGGTATTCCTGAAAATTATAAAAGTGTTCACAATCTACGATAATATCGTAGATTATTTTTAGTTTTTTAGTTAAGGACTTTTAGCAAATTTTGCTCCAAAGTGAGGCTTATTTGTAAATATCCCTAAAAAGCGGACAGTTTAAAATTGGAAATATTTAATAATTTTAAACTGTAAAAAATGAAAAAGACAAGATTTACAGAGACCCAAATTGTTTCTGCATTAAAGCGCCAGGAAGGGGGTATTCCCACCAAAGAACTCTGCCGCGAGTTGGGCATATCTGAAGCGACATTCTACAATTGGAAGAGTAAGTATGGGGGTATGGAAGCTTCTGAGGTAAAGCGTATAAAAGAGCTGGAAGAGGAGAATGCCCGGTTAAAACGCATGTATGCCAACCTGGCCATGGATAATGAGATATTGCGGGATTTGTTCACAAAAAAAGGCTGGGCCCTGCCACCAAAAGGCAACTAAGCGAGGAGCTTGTGAGAGAGCGGAAAATACCGGTGAGCCGGGCCTGCAAAATAGTTTCATTACCACGTTCTCAGTATTATTATGCGTCTGTAAAGGATGATTCAGCCGTAATAGAAGCCTTACAAGAGTTGGCCTTTGCCCATCCATCGTATGGGTTTAGAAAGCTCTTTGCTTATTTACGCCGTTCAGGCAAGGGCTGGAATCACAAGCGGGTGTATCGTGTTTATAAGTTATTAAAGCTTAACAAGAAACGAAAAGGGAAAAGACGGTTACCCGCACGGGTAAAACAACCATTACAGCAACAAACAGAGGTGAACAAAACATGGAGCATGGATTTTATGAGTGATAGCATGACCGGCAATCGTAAGTTCAGAACATTCAATGTAATGGATGATTGTAGCAGGGAGGTATTGGCGATTGAAGTGGACACATCCCTATCTTCAAAACGGGTGATCAGGACATTGGACAGGGTCATTGAGATCAATGGGATGCCAGAGATTATAAGAGTGGATAATGGTCCTGAGTTTACTTCAAAAGACTTTGAATTATGGGCTAAAGAAAAAGGAATCCATATTCAATATATCCAGCCCGGAAGGCCTATGCAGAACGGGTACATCGAACGTTTTAATCGTCTTTACCGGGAAGCTATATTAGATGCTTATCTGTTCTTTGATCTTTACCAGGTAAGGGAACTAACACACGAGTGGATGGAAGAATATAATCATAAAAGGTCACGTGAATCACTTGGTAATCTTACGCCTGCTGAGTACAAAATATTAGCTGATGAAAAGAAAAATGATCAATTAATAGGGTAGTGTTTAGTTCTTTGTGTAAATAGCTATTAAGTAACTGTATAAGAGAGTTAACCACCGTGCAGGAGAAGCGAAGTGAGGCGGAGCGTAGCGTAGCCGAACGAAGCGAACCTGCACGGGTTGCGGCCGGCCCTTTGGCCCGGATTTTTTAACTTTAAATACAGTTTTATGGAACAGGACAACAAACTACCCAAAGATTTCTTCAAGCAATTTACAAGCAAAGAAGATTTTCAATCATTTTTTAGTGAGCTCTACAAGCAGGGCGTAGAGCAAATGTTACAAGCCGAACTTGACAGCCACCTCGGTTATGAGAAGCATGCCAAAGATGGCAACAATACCGGTAATAGCCGTAATGGCACCTACCCCAAAAAGGTAAAAACCCAGTCCCTGGGTGACATGGTGCTCAACATTCCCAGAGATCGTAACAGCGTCCCGATAGCTATCGGGATTGAGCCGCAGTTAATACCCAAAGGTCAGCGCATGAGCGATAAGCTTGAAGAGTCCATTATCGGCATGTATAG
>NZ_BAAGYM010000032.1:0-2601 GCF_054779315.1 Niabella aquatica | reverse complement strand
TTATTTTTATCGTCCGGCTATACAAGCGTCCCCGACTCGTATAAGTATGGTTCTGATGATGCTGCCACCGGTCAAATGCTGGCGCCGGATAATTATGTGCAATATGCGTTAAGCCCTTCGGGCTACAACCGCTATCTTTATGCGAACGGGAACCCGTTAAAATATACGGATCCCAGCGGCGATCTGTCTCATGCAGAATGGAACCAGGCAATGAGCCTGATTGAAAATACAGTAGGCACAGGCGGCGGGAATGGAGGTTATATCAGTTCGGGAATGGGCTCGCCCTATATTTTTAAATCGATGGATGAGGCGTTTGGCTATGGTGTAGGTTATATATCAGATCATGGCTGGTGGGGCGGCACAGCGCCCGGTTCTGCCGGGCAGGCATTGGCTAACTATAGCGCCCGCACCCGTGGCAGCGGTCGTGTTACAGCTGGTATGTGGAACGGGTATATGTCTGCACAATGGAGCGGTTATGCCTATGATATCAATACCATGAATGCATCTTCCGTTAAGTTGGGTAACGGATTTCAAACTACGGGTCTTACTTATGCTCATGCAAACTTAGGAGGCTTTGTAACCACTTTTTATTCTTATTCAAAGGCAGAAGCGTTATTTTTGCAACAATCAAACGGGGGGAGTGAAAATGGAGGATTAAATTTAGGAGATTGGGGAAATATTTTGACAGGAGGAGGTTATTTAGCAAATGGTTTAGGAACCCAAATAGATGCTATCGTCAAGAGGAACTATCACGGCTATAATCCTAAATCAGTTATTAGAACAGGAAAATATTTGCCGTATAATATACGAGTATCTACAAAAGCACTACAAAATACCGCATCTACACTTAAGACTGCTGGAAATGCTGCAGGGTTTATGTCGTTAGGTATTACAACATATCAATATTTTGATGGTCAAATTTCAGGAACGGAAGCACTTGTTGATGGTTTCTTTGGAGTTCTTGGTTTTTTTCCGGCGACAGCAGGAATAAGTATTCTTTATTTTGGGGGGAAAGCCTTGTATGAGTATTCTACAGGTAATACTTTTTTTGAAAAACCGGGAGGGCAATGATGATAGTACTGTATTACCTAACATTCAGAGTTTACCGTTTTTATATTGACAAGTTAAATGAATCTCATATTCCATTAATTTACACAGCCAGTGTTGTTAGTATACTTTTATGGATAAACATATTTACATTATATGCTTTATTAGCACATTTGCATCTTGTCAGAGATATGACGGAAATTCTTCCGAATAAGTTTTATGTATTGATACCGATGTCAGTATTGTGGGGCATTATTTATTTTGGTATAGTAAGACCAAGACGATTTTTGAATTATGACTTTGAGAAAACCAGAAAAGGCGGTTTTGCAATAGTTAGTTATATAGTTCTTACCGCCTTAACCTTTGTCTTAGTTGCCAATTTGAATCGTGCGAGGTTAGCAGAAGAACGTTTGGCTAATCCTGTCAAAACAGAAGAGGTGCAGAAGAAACCTTCATTAGAGGGAAAAATACGAAAATGGTTTAAGGATAATTTTTAGCCCAAAATAGTCAGCTACAATCAAATGGGGGGACGGATTGGATGGATGTAAATTCATTTTTAAAGAAGTCAAGCACTACTGCCGTTGCCCTATCAGACCTTTATGTAAGCAAACACGCATTAAGCCAAATGCCTAAATGGTTAACAGGTCCGTATAACCGTTCAATAGCAATGAAAGGAGCGAAAGATTATACGAGTTTTATGTCAATTCAGATGAGGCGTTTAGGATGGCAACACGGAGGTCGAATTATTCAAAGAGCAGGAGTACCGATTATGATAGGAACTACTGTTATTGAAAATGCAATGTACTATGATGAAATAATAAAGACCAACCCACCTTTAGATGAAGTAAAAGACCATTATGATACTCCTTGGAATCCGGGATTTTGGATATGGATGAGAATAGAAAATCAATTGAAAAAATTAGGACCGAATAAAAAATAGGAGGAGTATAATTATGAAACTTTCACAGGAGCTAAAGGATTTTATTATTTCTTTCTGTAAGGAGATGAAGATTAAAAATATAGATGCTGAGAATATCAGTTTGGATACAAGCTTAGATTTAGACCTGAATATCTTCGATTTGGATATGGATGTTTTTATAGCGGACTTTTCAAAAAAATTTGATATTGATATTTCAGGATTTGAGTGGGGAAAGAAATATGATTACCCAAGTGGAAAAGGAATGGGTATTTTGTATATGACTCTTCGTTCGTTCAATTATAAGAAAGATTGGGTAAAGAGAATGTGCAGGAAATTATATAATCCTAAAATTTATGTTCGAGATTTACAAAATGCAATAGAAATAAAAGCATTTATCTGAAAACAAGCCACTCAATTTTGAGTGGCTTTGTTTTTTGCTGTAGTTTAAATCGTAGAAAAGTATTTCTTATAGCGCAGCTACATTTTTATTAAAGAAGTCTTTGAATTTCTTTTTGGTAAGCATAGTTTCAATCATTCCTAAGATGATGTTTATTTTTATCGTCCGGCTATACAAGCGTCCCCGACTCGTATAAGTATGGTTCTGATGATGCTGCCACCGGTCAAATGCTGGCGCC
>NZ_BAAGYM010000031.1:0-5735 GCF_054779315.1 Niabella aquatica | reverse complement strand
GTTTCAGGCGCCGGCAATTCGGGAAACGAACGGGGGTTTGCTTTCACCAACAGCTCATACAGGGCGATTATTCTAGAAGGCAGCCTTAATAACTTTACCCTGCAGAATATGTTCTTTAAAAATGTAGATGATTATGTGATCAGCTACATAAGCGGCAACAAAAACCGCGTTTATAACGGTTCCCCCGAATCCTGTTCCCAAAATCTCGCTTTCCTCAATCTTGATGCCGATAACGTTGGCCCACTCATCTGGATCGAAGGAGAAATAAATGCTTCCAACTTTACAGGCCTTGTCAAGGGCATAGAAATAGCCGGGATAACATGCACCAACTCACCCGATATCAGCACCGTGGTGTTTTTAGGTAGCAGCAAGGGCTATAACATCCACGATAATTTTGTGAGCAATGTCAATATGCAAAACAACAATCATAATAGTATTTTTATGCTCAGGGGAAGCGGTAAGTTTTACAACAATACCGTGAAAAACCACCAGGGAAACGCCGTGAGGGCATGGACATACAGCCTTGAAGAAGAAGCTACCGTTGAAATATTCAATAACAAAATTTACAACAGCAGAAAATACAGCGCATTTGAGCTACAGGTCACCCAGGGCATGCGGAATTCTTCTGTGTTCAAACCGGCCAATGCCAAAGTATACAACAATACCGTGGGGAAAATGAATACAGAAAGGGCCTCTTTCCCCGGACGGGTGCTGGATTTGTATAATACATGGGGCACATTGGAAATATACAATAACCTGTATTTTGAGAACAATGACGAGTTACTAATCAATAATAACTCAGACGTGACTATTACGAAAAATCAGAATAATACGTATAAGGCCAAATATAACGATGCCCTATCCGACTTAAATAATCTTACCTCAAAAATCAGCGGAATAGGCGCTCAATAAAGATCATAATTGTAAGGGGAAGCGTTAGTCTTAAATTTCTTTTTTCTTTAATTGTTCAAAAGCAAACTGGCAGGCCCTGGCCGTTAAGGCCATATAAGTTAAAGAAGGATTTTGGCATGCAGATGAAGTCATACAGCTTCCGTCAGTAATAAACAGATTTTTTACGGCATGGACCTGGTTGAATTTATTGAGCACCGAGGTGCGTGGATCATGCCCCATCCGTGCTGTGCCCATTTCATGCACTGCCGCTCCTCCCGGTTTATGGTAATTAAAGGATTCCACATTTTTGAAGCCAGCAGAGCGCAGCATGTCAGCACAGGTATCCTGGATATCCTTCATCATGCGTTGTTCATTTTCTTTAAACTCAAAATCAATTTTAACCACAGGCATCCCCCATTTATTTTTTTGATCGCCCAGGCTTATTTTATTTTCATGGTAAGGAAGGCATTCGCCCCATCCGGCCATCCATACGGTCCACGGGCCGGGCTTAACGATTTTTTCTTTAAAAGCAGCTCCAAAATCAGACCCGAATTGTCCTGCATTGTCTGCCCATTCTCGGCGTTCTCCATCTCCCTGTATATTATACCCTCTTTTAAATTCCATGTGCTCATCATTTTTAAGATTCCTGTACCGGGGAATAAGGAACCCGCAGGGCCTCCGTCCTTTATAATAAGAATCTCCGAAGCCTTCATGAACGCCTACTGCTCCTGAAGAGGAATGATGATCCATTAAATTGTGTCCTAATTCGCCGCTGTCATTTCCCATACCATTCGGGAACCGGGCTGATTTCGAATTTAACAGGATAGCGGTGGAGGCGATCGTGGAAGCGTTTAAAAAAATCACTTTTGCAAAAAACTCAACAGGCTGCAAAGTATTAGTATCAATAACCCTCACACCTGTTGCCTTTTGGGTATCATTATCAAATATGATTTCAGTAACAGTTGAAAAAGGTCTTACTGTCAGGTTACCCGTATTTGATGCAGCCGGAATGGTGGAGCTATTGCTGCTGAAATAAGCTCCAAAGGGGCATCCTCTGTGACACAGATTCCGGTTCTGGCAGGCATATCTGCTTCCAATCTGCCGGGTTAAATTGGCTACCCGAGCAATAGTAAGCATCCTTTGGTCATAATTTTTTATAATGGAATCTTTAAGATGCGTTTCTATACAATTCAATTGCATGGGGTCCTGGAAGATCCCATCCGGTAATTGCGGCAGGTTTTCTTTATTTCCACTAACACCTATAAATTGTTCTACATAATCATACCAGGGGGCTATATCATTATATCGTATCGGCCAGTCCACACCAATACCATCTTTCAGATTCGCTTCAAAATCCAGATCACTCCACCGGTAACACTGCCTGCCCCAAACCAGGGACCTGCCGCCCACCTGGTTTCCCTGAACCCATAAGAAGGGTTTCTCTTGTATATAGGGATGCTCTTTATCTTTAACGAAAAACGCTTTGGAACTTTCATCATAAAACTTTTGCTGAATGGGGTTTTCTTTCAAATCTGCCTGGGTATTTTGTAACCGGTTTGGAAAATCCCAGGGTTTTAATAAAGCCGTACGATAGTCTGTAATATGCTGTACATCCCTGCCGCGTTCCAGCAACAGGGTTTTCAAACCTTTCTCACAAAGTTCCTTTGCAGCCCATCCTCCGCTGATTCCGGAGCCAATAATAATTGCGTCGTAATACATAAGCTATTTTGTTGCCCAGCACCGCTGCCCTTTTTCCAGAGGAATGCATGGATTAAAATGTCCTGGAATATCAATATATGCCAGCCCTTTTGTAGCCCCGGTTTCGGAAGTACAATACCCGGTCACTGTAAGATCTTTTATTAATTCGAAGAAAGAACGGCCCAATAGTTTACGTTTCACTTTAGACAACATAGGCCATTTTAAATAGAATACCCCCTGCTGCATTTTCAGCAATAACTCTGTTTGCTGTCCATTGCTGCACTTAGAAAAAGGCTGCTTATACTTCTTATGGGCTACCTGCTCTAACTGTTCAAGCCCCTCAATAAAGTTATTAGCTTCGTAATAAGGAATGCCGAAAGTAACTGCGTGAATAATATATTCTTCTGTACGGGCATCTTTTGCACCGGGTGTATCTGTTCTCGGGATGATCAGTTCAGCCAGATCCGCAATCAGATCTTTTTTTAATTTCAGGTATTTCAGATCCGGATCTTTGTACCAACTGAAAATTTCATAGGACGATGCAGCACTCACTGCCAAAAAACTGATTCCCAATATGCGTTTTATAGCGCTCTTCCTTTTCACTTTTGAAAAATATACCAGTTTATATTATATAAAATCCGGAAGTATTCAGGTATATAACATTTTTTGAATATCACATATCTTCCGCAGGCCCAAAGGTTTCTTAGAGGCGGGAGTACCCCAAAAGGGTGAATGAAAAAGCATGCCCTGCCCCGCGGCCTCTTCAATAGGGATACATTCATTCATCTCGTTATGTTGTTATCCATTCTAAATGTGAAAACATTATACATCTGTATTCCTTCACCAACTTTGAAAACTCATAAAACAGCTATTATTCCCGATGCCTGAAGAAATATTTTTCTCCAATCAAACCTGATCATAAGAGCGTTTCGTAAATATATCCGAAAATAGTGTAAAATAATAACCCGTACAAATTCTATCTCCGCCACAAATATAAAATCCAATCTCTTACCGTACCTTCGTATATGGGCCTCGGTAAAAATTCTTAGTTCCGGGGCTTTTAGATACTATTTAAAGTTTAAACAACTTCATGATGAAGATCTGTCACCTTATTCTTGCCCATAAAAACCCTCAGCAATTAAAAAGATTGACACAGGCATTGGCTCATTCTTGCTGCCATGTATTTTTATGTATTGATAAAAAAACAGATGAAACCCCGTTCCGAACGCTATTAAGTGATGCTCCGAATGTTTTTTTTATCAAAAACAGGGTTAAAGTACATTGGGGAGGACGAAGCATAATAATGGCCATAGTACATGCTATTGAAGAAATAAAGTCCTCCGGCACCTCATACGATTTTATTAACCTGATTAGTGCACAGGATTATCCTATTAAACCCATGCAGGAACTGATTGATTATCTGAATGCTCATAAAAAGAAGAATTTCATCTCTTATATCACAGAACAGAATGATGAAAGGAAATGGATCGAAAGTAGCCGCGCACGTTTCAACCGTTATCATTTTACAGATTTCAATTTTAAAGGGAAATACCTGGTCCAGAATTTTCTGAACTGGCTGTTGCCCCCCCGCAAACATCCGGCATTCAGCCAATTTTATGGAGGAAACTGTTCTACCTGGTGGATCCTGGATGCGGAATGTGCCTATTTTATAGCACAGTCGATACAAAAAAACGCCCGGCTTAAGCGTTATATTAAATTTACCTGGGGAATAGACGAGATACTTTTTCCTACCTTGATCATGAATTCGCATTTTGCATCCAGTACCGAAAACAACAATTTCCGATACATTGACTGGTCTGAAGGAAACGCACACCCCAAAATATTAACAAGCACTGATTTTGATGCATTAGCAGCATCTGATCATTTTTTTGCACGCAAGTTCGATACAGCAATTGACAGCACAGTTCTCGACCTGATCGATACCAGAATCTTAAATAAAAAACCTTATGCTCCACTCCAACCAATCGATAAGAGCTAAAAAGCTGGCTTATAACGATATGATGCAATAATGATTGCTCTGGAAACATTCGCGCAAAAGCTTCCTGAAAGAAAAAAAATTTCCTCCTTTTAAACATTCGGCATTATATTTGTTAAAAACTTCTAAATTTTTAGTAATACCCTGAGTAAGCCAAATACCTAAACCTAAGAAAATTAAAAAACAATTTTAATTTAAATCTTAACATGTATTAAATGTTTTTACTATCGTTGTTGCGGGTGCACAGATTATTTCTGCTGCCGTTTTTGGTTTTTTCTGTTGTTTGTATTACTTTATATAGTTGTAAAAAATCTTCAGCTGCCTATTCATCCCTCCAAAGAGAAGAGCCTCCAAAAGGTACTGGTATAGATTCTATTAAACTAAGGGATTCAATAAAAAATTTAGATGACTCCATAAGAATTTCAGATTCGATAAGGATCAATGATTCTATTAGAATTGCAGATTCTAACAAAGTAGCTGATTCTACCAGGATTGCGGATTCTATTTGGCGTACAGATTCTATCAGAAGAGCGGACTCCATCAGGATCGCTGACTCTATTAAAAAAGCCGATGCCGACAGAATAGCTGATTCCATTTGGCGTGCAGATTCTATTTGGCGTGCAGATTCCATTAGAAGAGCAGACTCCATCAGAATAGCAGATTCTATAAGGGTCGCTGATTCAACAAGGATCGCCGATTCTATAGCTAAGGCGAACCCTGTAGGCCCTGTTATCCCCTCCCCTCCCGAAGAAAATAACAACGGTGGGTCCGGGAACCCTTCAACGCCGCCCACATTTTCAAGAATTATCAATGCGGGCTCAGGATCGGGCGATTTAACCATTGATGGGAATAATCTTATAATCAGTGGTGTAAAAAGTACCTTTCAGAATGGCGATATTGTAAAAATAAAAGGAGGCGTTTATAACAGTATTACCATCCGAAACATTTCTGTACCTCAAGGCACACGGGTAACGATAATTAATGATGGGCTAATAGCATTAATCGGGGGCAATTTATTAAGGTTATCCAACCTGAACAATGTTACAGTTTCAGGCGCCGGCAATTCGGGAAACGAACGGGGGTTTGCTTTCACCAACAGCTCATACAGGGCGATTATTCTAGAAGGCAGCCTTAATAACTTTACCCTGCA
>NZ_BAAGYM010000030.1:0-1774 GCF_054779315.1 Niabella aquatica | reverse complement strand
ACCTGGCAGCCTGTTTGGGGTGAAACCAAAAATATCCGTAACCATTACAACGAGCTGGCGGTTACTTTGAAGCAAAAAGTTTCCAACCGTCAGATGGTTATCCGTTTCAGACTGTTTAATGATGGATTGGGATTCCGCTACGAGTTCCCGCAGCAAAAAGACTTCACCTACTTCGTTATTAAAGAAGAGCGTACACAGTTTGCCATGACAGGCGATCACACTGCTTACTGGATACCCGGTGACTACGATACGCAGGAATACGATTATACTACTTCTAAATTATCAGAAATAAGAGGGCTGATGCCAAAAGCTATTACCGGAAATGCTTCCCAAACCTCTTTCTCACCCACAGGCGTGCAAACATCACTGATGCTGAAAACGGATGAGGGCATTTATATCAACCTGCATGAAGCGGCACTGATCAATTATGCCTGTATGCACCTGAACCTGGATGATAAGAACTTCATTTTTGAATCCTGGCTTACGCCGGATGCCAATGGCAGTAAAGGACATTTGCAGGCACCCTGCCATTCTCCCTGGCGAACTATTATTGTAAGCGATGATGCACGCGAAATACTGGCCTCTCACATGACGCTAAACCTGAACGAGCCTTCGAAAATTGCAGATCCCTCATGGATCAGGCCCACCAAATATGTAGGAGTGTGGTGGGAGATGATCACCGGGAAGAGTGAATGGTCCTACACCAGCGATGTGCCCGCTGTTCAATTAGGAGTAACAGACTATACAAAAGTAAAACCGCATGGCCGACACGGAGCAACCACGGCCAATGTGAAAAAGTATATAGACTTTGCGGCCAGACATGGTTTTGACGGGGTACTGGTAGAAGGTTGGAATATAGGTTGGGAAGACTGGTTTGGCAATTCGAAAGATCATGTATTTGATTTTGTAACGCCTTATCCCGACTTTGATGTAAAAGCGATACAGGAGTATGCCCAAAGCAAGAAAGTAAAAATGATCATGCATCATGAAACCTCCTCCTCTGTGCGCAATTATGAACGTTATATGGACACGGCCTACCGTTTTATGAAATCTTTTGGATACGATGCGGTAAAGAGCGGTTATGTGGGCGATATTCTTCCGCGCGGAGAATATCATTACAGTCAATGGATCAATAACCATTACCAGTATGCTCTTGAAAAGGCAGCCCAATATAAGATCATGGTGAATGCTCATGAGGCGGTAAGGCCCACGGGAATATGCCGTACGTGGCCCAACCTGATAGGCAATGAGTCAGCAAGAGGAACGGAGTACCAGGCTTTTGGAGGCAGTAAGGCCAATCATGTTACCATACTGCCTTTTACAAGGCTGATTGGCGGTCCGATGGATTACACACCGGGAATATTTGAGATGGATATATCAAAGATCAATCCCAATAACAAGTCGCATGTAAACAGCACCCTTGCCAATCAGCTGGCTTTATACGTTACGATGTACAGTCCTTTGCAAATGGCGGCGGACCTGCCAGAGAACTATGATCGTTTTCCCGATGCGTTCCGGTTCATCAAAGATGTAGCGGTTGATTGGGACGATAGCAAATATCTTGAAGCGGAGCCGGGGCAGTATGTAACGGTTGCACGTAAGGCAAAGGGCACGGGTAACTGGTTTGTAGGAAATGTAGCAGGAGAAAACGGGCATACCAGCCAGCTGTCGTTTGATTTCCTGGAGCCGGGCAAATTATATGAGGCCACTATCTATGCCGATGCTAAAGATGCGGATTATAAAACCAACCCCCAGGCGTATACCATTCGAAAAG
>NZ_BAAGYM010000029.1:0-34883 GCF_054779315.1 Niabella aquatica | reverse complement strand
TGTTACGCTGCCACAGGTTGCTTTATCTCTTCAAAGTTGAAGCTTTTTCTACTTGTCATTTTAAAGAACTTGATTCGCAATTATTTGTGCCTGTTTATGACAAGCAAGTCAACTCAGTAGCAAGTTATTACAATATGTAATTTTTTCACTTTTATTTTAACAAAAACAGAAATAGCCCAACGGGCTAATCCCCAAAAAATATACATGCAATGTCTTATACCTGCCTTTTCATGACAGAAGCCTGCGTCTGTCATGCTCAAACAAATTCACAGTTTGTCATCCTAAACCAGAATTTCCAGATCGTTGTAAGGGTCAATTGTTTTTATAAACCCATTGGCATCATGTTCCAGCTTTGTAACTTTAATGCTGCGCAGATGTGTAACACCTTTGCTCAGGCTGCTGTCGTGATAGAACAAATACCAATCTCCCTCAAACTCACAAATGGAATGATGTGAGGTCCAGCCTACTACAGGGTTTAAAATCCTGCCCGCATAGGTAAAAGGTCCATAAGGGCTATTTCCAATGGCATAGCAGATAAAGTGACTGTCGCCGGTGGAATAAGAAAAATAATATTTGCCGTTGTATTTGTGTAACCAGCTTGCTTCGAAAAACCTCCTGTCCACATCGCCCTGTAACAGCGGGTTACCCTTGTCGTCCACAATCAGCACATCTTTGGCGGGCTCTGTAAATTCCAGCAGATCATCTGTAAGTTTGGCAACCTTTGCACATAAAGCCGGCTCGGTATCTCCAGGCAAATGAGCAAATGGATTTTCAGGCTCCGATGCATTGAAGCTACCACTACGCCAGCGCTGCAGCTGTCCGCCCCAGATACCGCCAAAGTACATATAGTGGCTACCGTCAGCATCTTTAAAAACAGCCGGATCTATAGAAAAGCTGTCTTTGATAGCCTCCGCCTGTGGTATAAAAGGCCCTGTTGGGGACTCGCTTATGGCAACACCAATCTTAAAAATACCATCGTACCCCTTGGCAGGAAAAAACAAATAATATTTGCCATCTTTTTCAGCCGCATCGGGTGCCCACATTTGCTTTTCAGCCCAGGGCACATCGTTAACATGCAATGCCAGCCCATTATCTTTTGCTGCTCCATGTGGACTATCCATAGAAATAACATGATAATCTTCCATTGCAAAATGGCTGCCCAGGTCATCAAATGCATCACCGGCATCTATATCGTGAGAAGGATAGATATAAATCTTTCCTTTAAACACATGTGCCGAGGGATCGGCTGTGTATATATGATTTACCAGTGGCTGTGACAGGGCTTTCTGGTTCAGCTCGTTAAAATTAATGTGATTGATATTTTCTTCTGGCATAATGCAGACCTCCCAACCCCTCCAAAGAAGGGATATTATTTAAATATGTTAGAAATATGATTTATAATAAATGGGCATGTTACAGTTTAATATTTTATTGCTGACAGCAGCGCTAAAGCCGGGTTCATGATCATAGTACATAATACATGTTTCATCATATTCTCTTTACATCCCCAAACGTTTTTGTTTCAGATCTGTTTCTATCTGTGTTTCCATTTTTTTATCTATTACATAAAAAAACAATAAACCCACTGCTACCAGGAACGGGATAGCGGGATAAATACTTACCAGCATTTTAGTTCCCTGTATGGCAGAGGCTGATTGCGGCACCGTACTTTGTGATACATAGTGGTAAAGCCCCAATATACCTGCAACCAATGACCCCCCAATGCTCAAGCCGGCTTTCAAGCCTACCATCATGGCTGAGAAAATGATGGCAGTAGCCCTCCTGTTGGTTTTCCACTCACTGTAGTCTGCCACGTCCGCTATCATAGTCCAAAGAATGGGAGTACTGATACCGTAAAAAAAGCCATGCAGGATCTGTGTGGCAAAAATCAGTTTTACAGATTGAGGCGGGTAAAAATAGAACAGTAAAATGAACAGTGTAGAAATAAATAAAGAAACCATAAATACATTACGCTTGCCATATTTATCTGCCAGTGTTTTGGATATCATAATTCCTATCAGGCCAACCAATATCCCTCCGCCGTTGAATACACCGAGCCCTAACGAAGTATCATTTTCGAATGTGGGCAGGTAAGGCTTTATCGGGTTGAGAAAATGATGAAGCTCTTCCTGGCTTACGTAATTTTCAAAGTAATAAACATAGGAACCGCCTTTCATTGCAAGGGTTATAAAAATAAGGATGGTAACTACCAGGATAAGAATCCAGGGCCTGTTTTTGAACAGATCACCCAGGTCTTCTTTAAGCGTTGATTTTTGCTCAGGTTTGGGTATGATCCGTTCCCGGGTAGTAAAAAAAGTAATCAGTAGCATGAGTGTACCTATAATGGCCAGCACGGTGATTACTTTTTCCATACCTGCTGCTTTATTTCCGTTACCTGCCTTCAATATCAGATTGTACATAAAAACCTGTACGAAGAACTGTGCAAACATCACAGCTACGAAACGATAAGAAGACAGGCTGTTCCGCTCTTTCATATTGCCCGTAATAACACCACTCAATGCTGAATAAGGAAGGTTATTAGCCGCATATAGCAGCAACAATAACGAATAAGTTACAACAGCATATATTACTTTTCCTTTGTAGGAAAAATCGGGAGTGCTGAATGCCAGTAAGGCAACTACGCCCAGCGGAACAGCTGTCCATAAAATCCAGGGACGAAATTTCCCCCATTTTGATTGTGTTCTGTCTGCAAGTACACCAATTACCGGATTAAAAGCAAAGGCTGCTACCAGCCCTACAATAAGAGTTACCAGCGTTGCATCTTCTGTTTTAAGACCATAAATATCGGTATAAAAGTAAGCCAGGTAGGTAACCAGTGTTTGAAATACCAGGTTAGCAGCAAGATCGCCCAGGCTGTAGCCTACTTTCTCTATTACAGAAAGCTTTTGAGAATCAGCAGTTGTTTTTAAACTCATAATTATAGGAATTAAAATTGAAGGCTACTTTTTAGTCGCTGCCACGCTGTAAAATGCGGGTTTAGGCTTGCCCTGGCGATCAAACAATAAAGGATAATTGGTTCTGCCTCTGATTGGCCAGCCGTTTAACCAGCTCTGACCATCATGTACTCCCCAGAATGTAACCCGGGATATCTTATCCTTATGTTTCAAGAATAATTTGAAAAGATCCGCGTAATCATCTGCCAGTTGTTGTTGTACACTATCAGGCAGGCCATTGATGTAAGGGTTAGATTTTTCATTAGCCTGCATGCGCTGGCTAACTTCTGCCCCTGTAAATGATCTTGGCAATACTTCAATGTCTAATTCGGTAAAAGCCACCTTAATACCTAATGCTGCATATGCTAAAATACTTTCTTCAATTTCTTTAAAAGGCACTTTTCCTATATGCCAATGGCCCTGGATACCTACTCCATCAATCTTTACCCCCGCCTGCTGAATTTTTTTTACAATTTCAATACAGCCGGCACGTTTTTTAGGCTGCTCGTTATTATAATCGTTGTAATATAAATCTGTATTGGGCGAAGCCTCAGCCGCTAATCTAAAAGCATCTACTATAAAATGCGCTCCTAGCTTATTTAAGAACGGTGATTTACGTAAAGTGCCATCTTCGTTTAATGCTTCGTTCACTACATCCCATGACTGTACTTTACCGCTATAACGTCCTGCCACTGTTTTTATATGATCGGTAAAGAATGTACGAAAGGAATCGACGCTCTCTATGCGCCGTGCAAAAGCAGGCATCTGGCTATGCCATATTAACGTATGCGCATTCACAAGAATATGGTTTTTCCTGCAGTATTCGACCAGCTGATCGGCTTTTGAAAAATCGTATTTTCCCCAGGCAGGTCGTAGCTCTTCGGCCTTCATAATGTTTTCGGGAGTAGCTGCATTAAAGTGATACGGCAGCAAGGCTACAGCCACCGGATCTTTTTGCTGTACCTGGGGCCAGCTTAATGCCGCTCCAATCAAAAAATCATTTTTAAAAAGATCTTTTAAAGAAGGGACGGGTTGCGGAGTGGTGGCCGTATTTTTTTTGCCCGGGGCACAGCTGCACAGCAATAAGAAACAACCAAAAATAACAGGGATAAAACGCTTCATTTCAAATAATTTACAGGTTACCTCCAATTCCTGGAGCATGAGGAAATTTTAAGGATTTATAATCATCTAAATTATGATTTGCTTTTTCATAGTTACCGGGAACCGGCATTCCGGAAAAAGTATGGAAGTATAACAAACAGGCATTCCGCCACCATTCTGCTTCTTTTTCCTGTATATTCAGTAACATGTTAACATGCTCATACCTTTCATCGTCTACAAACCTCTTCAGGCTGCTCCACGTTGCCTGCATCCATCGCACCGAATCTACACCACTGTTGTACTTATAGCAGAGCTCGTCCCATAAAGACCGTCCGCTTTTCATTTTAAAATCCCAGGGCACATGGTGAAACCACAGGATATATTTTTCATCACATGTATTGATATTACTCCATTCCTGCTGCACCTCCGGAGCATATTGAGCCAGCGCATCACTCCCTGTAGCAGTTCTGTCAAAACCTAACCCCTGTTTATCAGCTTTGTGATAATAAACGGGATTCCAGTCGGCCCGCCCGGCATTATCTACCCAGGGTGCAGGACCGTAATGATGTCCGGTACCCATAATATGGTTCAGCCCCAGAGGAGTCATATAGTTTACCACGGCCTCTCTTGAAGTCATCATCATTTGACGGGCAGTGCTTATAAATACATGATCATTTGTAAAAGTTTGCCGCAGCCATTCTTCAGCTACCTGCTGCGAAGACAGCTGATAGTTCCATGCAAGCCGCCCAAATGCATACCAGTTGGCCTGTCCAAACAACTGCCCGGTCCAGTTCCTGTCATTGCCGATATTAGCTACGCCCGCAATGGCGCTTACCGTATGATTATCGAGCGAACCATCTATAACTTTGGCAACAGTAGACCCCCTGCCTTTTGCGTAGGTATCAGCATCTAAGTATTCTTTAAATAAAGGAGCCAGGTAAACCATATGGGTACCCTGACCCAGGTATTCCTGGGTGATCTGGAACTCTATTGCCAGCGGCGTTTGAGGCATCGCTCCAAATAACGGGGAAAAAGGCTCGCGCGGCTGAAAATCTATCGGACCATTTTTAACCTGTACCAATACATTCTTTTTAAACTTCCCATCGAGTGGTTTAAATTCATTAAATGCCTGTTTAAACCGGTCTTGCGATGCGATGGTTTGTGTATGCTCTCCTGTTACTCCCTCCAGAAAATGCTCGTCTTCTTTTTGAACCCTTACATCATACACAAAGGCCCGCCACATAACGATACCTCCATGAGGCTCCAAAGCCTCTGCAAACATATTAGCGCCATCAGCATGGCTTCTTCCATACCCCTGCGGTCCAGGCTGGCCTTCCGAATTTGCTTTCACCAGGAATCCGCCGAAATCAGGAATTAAAGTATATATCTCGCTGCACTTGTCCTTCCACCAACGAATTACTTTACTGTTCAACGGATCTGCTGTATTCAGGCCTCCTATCTCAACCGGGGCGCTGAATTTGGCCGTAAGATACACTTTCAGTCCATAAGGTCGAAATACATCGGCAAGTGCCTTTACTTTTAACAGGTATTCCCTGGTAAGTACCAGCGAGCTGGCATTTACATTGGTGAGCACAGTACCGTTGATTCCGATCGAGGCATTGGCACGTGCATAATCTATATAACGTTGATCTATGTAATCCGGCAACGTATGCCAGTTAAAAATAGAAATACCGGCGTATCCACGTTCCACGCTTCTGTTCAAATTATCCCAGTGGTTTAAAATACGGTGTTGAATTTTAGGTACGCTTATTATTGAAAGCGCTGTAATATCCTGGTGGGTTTGCAGCAAACGTAAAAAGTTAAATACACCATATAAAACGCCGGCATCACCGGTAGCTGCTATGAATACTACATTACGTCCATTCATTTTTTGCGACCGTATCACATACCCCTCTTTTCCCAGGTGATAATTGCCTGCAGCAAGAAAGTCCTTTATAAGAACAGATGAGGCCGGCGTACCGGCAATCAGGCTATGCTGAGCAGCGACCCTGTTTGGTTGCACATCCATACCCAGCAAACCTTTAAGGCCTGCACCCAATTCCTTCCCTGCTATTTTCAGGGCAGGGGTTAATGCTGGTAATGAAAAGCCCCGTGTAAGCGCATGGTATTTTTTTAATACCGAAGGATCGTCAATCTTACGGTATCGCAGCCACAGATCATAGCCATTCTCTGCCTTTATTACATAAGAGAGCAAAATGAGTACAATAAATAAAATTTGTTTTTTCATATCAACGTTATAAACAAGCACCTGTAATTTAAATGCCCTGTAGCTCTTTATACCGGCATTTTATTCTTTTTCGTAACATGGCTATGATGTTTAAAAAGTAAAAATATGAATTTTTCTCTGCAATCGGTTTCATTATTGAAAAAACTTCCCTCCTTATCAAAAAAACAATGGTTCCGGAGCTACTTTAATGCAACTGATCACAGATAAAATACATAGAATATGCTACAACACTGTACCTTATAACGCATAAATATATTCAGTGATCTTTCCCACAGAAAGGAAGAATTCATATATACGTGTCCTCATTGTTCACCTGCTGAGCGATTGTATAGAAAAAATTCTCTTAGAATAGATAAATTCCTGTAATCGTTTGATTAAACTGTTATGTAAATTTCTGCTCGCTGGTCATGTCAGATAAATTTCCGGTTATAGGGTCATTGACCGGCATATCATGACGAAACAGCTAGGGAATATTTTCTGTTTTTTAACCCCAGAAAAAATACTTTATCCGAGATAAAAACAGAGCAGGAATATATGATGAATGCGGAATGGATAAAAACGGCAATCTTTTAATACCAGCTATCTGAAATCAAATGAACTTTTGAAAACAGGCTTTCAGATATTCTTTTTTAAAATACCCGGTACTTTTTTTAAGCAGCAACAGTTGTAGGTATTCAATTGATAATGTTAATTTCAATTAATCCCTCAAATCCTTGGTTGGATCTGAGATTCCTTACCGGATTTCGAACACAATGAAAATCAGGCTGGCCATAACTAATAGTCTTTTTCTATTTCCACACCAATCCTACCCTCGAAATTAGTAAGAGGCATTTGTAATTTGTATAAGCTCATCCTGAGCTTACCAATTTGCGGATATGTAGCTTTTATTTTTTCTGCCAATTGCGAAAGAAAGGTTTCCAGCAATTCGCGCGGCTGCAGCATCTCTGATTTTGCCAAAGCGTATATCTCTGCATAATTAATGGTATCACCGATATTTTCAACTACGGGTTGGGTTGAAAAAAAAGAGACGGAAATATTTAACTCAAACTCGTTCCCTAACAGCTTTTCTTCTTCATGAACTCCGTGGTAGGCGAAGAATTTTAATTTATCCAGGTGTAATGTTATCAACATATATTTTTATAAGATGTTACAAGCCTTTAGCTCCTAAATATCTTTCCGCATCCAAAGCAGCCATACAACCGCTGCCTGCAGCCGTTACAGCCTGGCGATAGGTTTTATCCTGCACATCTCCTGCAGCAAATATACCTTCCACGTTGGTTTTGGAGGTTCCGGGAATGGTGCTGATATAGCCTGTTTCGTCCATGTCCAGCTGACCTTTAAAAATATCAGAATTAGGCTGATGACCAATAGCAACAAAAAATCCCGCAACCGGGATCTCAGAAACCGCCCCGGTTTGATTATTTCTTATTTTAACGGCATTAACAGTCTTTTCCCCTAAAATTTCTTCTGTTTCCGTATTGAAATGAACCCGTATATTAGGCGCATGCAGCACACGCTCCTGCATCACTTTGCTGGCACGCATTTCATCGCGGCGAACTATCATGTGCACATTAGTACATAACTTGGAAAGGTATAACGCTTCTTCGGCAGCCGTATCCCCTGCCCCTACAATCGCTACATCTTTTCCCCTAAAAAAGAATCCGTCGCAAACAGCACAGGCGCTCACACCAAAGCCATTAAACTTTTCTTCACTTGGCAGGCCCAGCCACTTCGCCGAAGCACCGGTAGAAATAATCACAGCATCGGCCTCTACCAGCTTCTCATCATCTATCCATACTTTGTGCGGATGCCCCGAAAAATCAACTCTGGTGGCAATGCCATAACGGATATCAGCGCCCATGCGCTTTGCCTGTTTCTCAAAATCTATCATCATTTCCGGTCCCTGGATACCATCAGGATATCCCGGATAATTCTCTACTTCTGTTGTAATAGTTAATTGTCCGCCCGGTTGTATACCCTGGTACAATACCGGTTTCAGGTTAGCACGTGCAGCATATATAGCTGCGGTATAGCCAGCAGGGCCTGAACCAATAATTAAGCAATGCACTCTTTCTGTATTCTCGTCTGACATATATAAAAACTGATTTGTATAAATACAAAAATAGAGGGAAAAGGTTTATCGCCCGCGACTCCCGCCTAAAATACAAACCGGCAGTTAACATCCGGTGTATAAGTTTTTACGGATGCGCTTCAAAAGCTTTGGCGGCCTTTTCGAGCATTGTATCGTATCCTTTGCGATCTGCAAAAACAGCAGGATTGTACGCATCATTTTCTTTTCTTTTGGTATGCAACTCAAACTGGCTGGCATGGGCGGCCACCCACAGATCGAATTGCAGCTGTTGCATGGCGTTAATGGTATAAGCATAATCCTGGCGAATTTGCGGATAAGCCGGGATATCCGCAAAGCTCCTGTCGGTAATGATTGTAGGAACATTTGCGATCAATACTTTAAAAGTTTTATCCCTATCCTTAACATCAAGCATAAAACTGCAGGATCCTTTGGTATGCCCCGGATGGTGCAGCATTATAAGTTTTGTATCACCTAACTGTATCCGCTCTTTATCTTTCAACAGGCGGTCAGGCACTACGGGCACAAAGCTCCTGCCCAGGTGACTGAGTTCATAATCGTTGGTACCCCCGGTTTTGCAAACAGGGGCATCCGCTGCATCTACATAAAACTTTGCGCTGGTTTGCTTTTTTATAGTAGCTACTGCACCCATGTGATCATAATGCGCCTGGTTCGTCAGCAGTATTTTGAGATCAGAATACTTAAACCCCAGTGATTCGATATTCTTTTTAATTTGTTCAGCTGAGCCTGACAAGCCCGTGTTGATAAGTATATTTCCCTTATTGGTTACAATGAGATAGGAAGCCAGATCGTAGGTACCCACATAGTACAAATTGCCTGCAATACGAAAAGGTTGACAGGGTTTAATCCATTCGGGATTATTCAGTGGCTCATTTACTGCCTGGGCGGCTATAGATCCTGTAAAAAATAAGGGCAGTATCGCCAGCACCACCCACAGATTTCTTTTCATGGTATGTTATCTTTTAAAATCACAAATAGCTTAAAAAACGGGCCTGTGCCCGTTTCGGCAACCAGTTTACACTCAGTCTTTATAGTTCATCCCAAGGTTATACATGGTAAATGCCCAAATGTCTGCTGCCTCTTCAATAACCTTACTGGTAGGCTTTCCGGCACCATGCCCGGCATTGGTTTCGATACGGATCAAAACAGGATGATTGCCTTTATGATATTCCTGCAGTCTTGCTGCGAATTTGAAGGAGTGCGCGGGCACCACGCGGTCGTCATGATCGCCGGTAGTTATAATAGTAGCAGGATAAGATACCCCTTTTTTTAGATTATGGTAAGGGGAATACCTATACAAATAAGGAAAATATTTTGCGGAATCGGCACTTCCGTATTCTACGGCCCACCCCCAGCCAACAGTAAATTTATGATAACGTAACATATCCAGCACTCCCACCTGCGGAATGGCTACTTTAAACAGATCAGGACGTTGGGTCATTACGGCGCCCACCAGCAATCCGCCATTGCTTCCCCCGCGAACGGCTATTTTACTTTTGCTGGTATATTTTGCTTTGATGAGATATTCGGCCGCACCTATAAAATCATCAAATACATTCTGCTTGTTGAGCAGCATACCCGCCTTATGCCATTCCTCACCATACTCATTTCCACCGCGCAGGTTTACCACTACATAAATACCACCCTGCTCTACAAAGAAGGCATTGCTTACACTAAAGCCTGGTGTCATGGGTATATTAAATCCTCCGTAACCATATAATAATACCGGGTTATTCCCATTTTTTTTTATCCCTTTTTTATAAGTTACAAACATAGGCACTTTGGTACCATCCTTACTGGTGAAGAACAGCTGTTCAGTTACTATATCAGCGGTGCTCATATTGATCTCTGTTGTTTTGTACAACTCTGACCGCCCGCTTGCTATATCATATCTGTAAATGGAGGGTGGTGTAGCAAAAGATGAATAGCTATAATAAAAGCTTTTGTCGTCCTTTTCTGCACCAAACCCGCCTGCAGCGCCAATTCCGGGCAACTTAATCTCCCTGATCTGTTGGCCGTTATACTCATATTGATAGATGCGGCTTGATGCATCTTTCAGATAGCTGGTAAATAAATTGCCGCCACCGGTACCTACCCCCAGCAATACCTCTTTCTGCTCAGGGATAATGGTCTGCCAGTTGTCACGTGCAGGATTCTGAAGGTTTATGGCTACTACCCTGAAGTTAGGCGCTCCGTAATTGGTTTTTACTAACAGTTTGTCGCCATCATTATCAATTACACTGGACTCTGTATCAAAGCCTTTTATCAGCAGTTTAAAACCTGCCTGGGCGGGATCCTGCAGATCTCGGTACCAAAGCTCATCACCGCTGGTTCCTGCTGAAATATTTAAGATCAGGAAACGTTCATCCTCAGTTAAATCACAATTAAAATAACGCTTAGGATGTTCTTTATCCTCATAAACCAGCCGGTCATCAGACTGTGCAGTTCCTATTTTGTGAAAGTAAACCTTTTGGTACTCATTAGCCTTGCTGAGTTTAGATTGTTCATCGGGCTTATCATAAGCACTGTAATAAAAGCCTTCCTCACCTTTCCATGCTGCCCCTCCGAATTTGGTCCATTCAATTTTATCGTTCAGCAACTTTTTGCTTTCCACATCCATCAGGAAAATTTCTGTCCAGTCGCTGCCGGCTTTAGATAAAGAATAGGCTAATAGTTTGCCGGATTTGCTAAACGAGATATCGCTTAATGCCACTATGCCTTCATTGCTCAATGTATTAGGATCTAAAAACACTTCCGGGGTGGCTTCCAGATCCCTGGTACGGTAGAGCACCGCCTGGTTCTGTAATCCATCATTTTTATAAAAGTAGTACCAGTTCCCTTTTTTAAACGGTGCTCCGTATTTGGGATAATTCCAAAGCTTTTCCAGCCTGGCTTTTACCTGGTTCCTGAAAGGGATTTTTGCGAGGTAGGCATTGGTAACTTTATTCTGCTCAACGACCCACTTTTTTGTAGCTTCGGCATTATCATCTTCCAGCCATCGGTAAGGGTCTTCTACTTTTGTTCCGAAATAATCATCGGTTACCGCTTCTTTTTCCGTAAGCGGATACTGAATCTGTGCCTGCATTGCCATTGTTGTAAATATTGCTATAAGTGGTAAAAGCTGCCTCATATGATTTTCTTTAATATTCCCAAAAATATTCCATTGATCTTTATGAAACGTTACCGGTCATCAAAAAACATAATTCAGCTTTGTTTTGGGTGCATCAAACTTTTTCGTGGTATTGTTGGTAAAAAAACCCGGCAATGGCCGTGGCTCCCTGTTGCGTCTTTTAATAAACAGCCAGATCATGAAAATATTTATACCTCTTTCGGCACGAACGCACAAATTTAACCTGGTAGATTTTAATACAAGAAGATATTTTTTAGTTAAAATAGCATTAAATAATGCTGTCCTACACTTATTCGTGTGTTTTATGGGATAAAATTCTGCAAGTTTATAGGTATACCCTGCCTGTGTTTTCTGCACACAACATAATTTTTAATATATTTGGGGCTTATAATTATAATAACCAAATATGCAACAGAGTATTTTAATTCTTGCAGCCGGAGGCCCGGCGCCCGGCATTAACACAGTAATAAGCTCAGTATCTAAAATTTTCCTGAAAAGCGGATATAAAGTGATTGGCCTTCACGATGGTTACAAGAACCTGTTTACCGGCAAAGCAGATATCCTCGATATTGATTTTGAAACAGCGGATATCGCCTTAACCAGGGGTGGCTCTATTTTACGAATGAGCCGTTACAAACCTAAGGATGCGGAGTTTACAACAGATTTTTTTGTAAATAATAATGTAAAGCTTTTAGTTACTATAGGCGGTGATGATACCGCCTCCACTGCTAACAGGATCTCAAAATTCCTTACTGAAAATAAATTTCCGGTTCAGAATATACACGTTCCCAAAACGATTGACAACGATCTTCCCTTACCCGATAATGCACCCACCTTTGGCTACCAGAGCGCAACAGAAGAGGGGGTAAGAATTACCAAAACCGTGTATGAAGATGCAAAAACATCTGCCAACTGGTTCGTAATTTCTGCTATGGGGCGTGAAGCCGGCCACCTTGCTTTCAGCATTGGCGCCTCCTGCCAGTTACCTATGATCATCATGCCGGAAATGTTTACAAAAGCTGAATTGAATTTTGAAAATATCACCAGGCTTATTGTATCAGCTATTTTGAAAAGAAAGCTGATGGGTATTAATTACGGAGCCGCAATTGTGAGTGAAGGTATTTTTCACTTTATGAGCGATGATGTCATTAAATCGTCAGGTGTTCAGTTCACCTACGATGCACACGGTCATCCTGAATTAGGCAATGTAAGTAAAGCTCATATCTATAATGTATTACTTCAGAATAAATTAAAAGAAATAGGACTTGATGTAAAATGCCGCCCGGTAGAGTTAGGCTACGAGCTGCGTTGTTTACCTCCGGCCGCTTTCGATCTGCAGTACTGTACCCAGCTCGGCACCGGTGTTAAAAAACTTTTTGACCAGGGATTAACTGGCTGCGTGGTAACTGTAAATACTAAAGGTGAAGTAAATCCTTTGTTCCTAAAAGATGTAACCGGTGAAAACGGTAAGGTAAAAACAAGGCTGGTAAATATTGAGGATGCTAAAACAAAGATGGTGATCGAAGACAACCTCCAGTATTTAACAGAAGCAGATGTGGAAGCTGCGAAACAACTGGTTAGCAATCCCGAAGAATTCGTATTCTCAACTATTTTAAACTGGAAATAGAAGATCATAGTTATTAAAAAAAGAGCTGCAGTTATTGCGGCTCTTATGCTTTTTAATAATAGCTCATTCTAAACCAGCCGATTTAAAAAATTCAATTACATTCAATATTATGGCTAAAAAATTAGCATCAAAAAAAACCGCTGCATCCAGGGCAGATCAAACATTTGCAAGAACAAAGATTGTTGCTACCGTAGGCCCCGCCTGCAATACCTACAACAAACTACTGGATCTTGTAATGGCGGGGGTAAATGTTTTCAGACTTAACTTTTCTCATGGGGAGCACGAAGAAAAAGCACAGGTTATCCAACACATCAGACAAATTAACAAAAAAGAAAATACCCACGTTGCCATCCTTGGCGATTTACAGGGGCCTAAATTAAGGGTTGGTGAGATCGAAGGTGGCGGTATGCCTATTAGTCCCGGTGAAAAATTTATTTTTACCAATAATAAAATAATTGGTAACAAAGAAAAACTGTACATCCATTACCCTAATTTTTATAAGGATGTTAAAGTGGGTAATAAAATAATGATTGATGATGGTAAGCTGGAGGTAATTGTAAAAAAGATACTACCGAATAATGATGTAGAAGTTGAAGTATTATTAGGAGGATTTATTTCTTCCAAAAAGGGAGTAAATCTTCCGGATACTAAAATATCTTTGCCTGCGCTTACAGATAAAGATATTGCAGATCTTCAGTTTATCATTGAGCAGAAGCTGGATTGGGTGGCACTGAGCTTTGTGCGCCAGACAGAGGATATTAAAAAGCTTAGAAAAATACTGAATAAGCATAATAGCAAAACAAAAATCATTGCTAAAATAGAAATGCCGGAAGCGATCCCCAATATCCGGGACATTATTAATGCTTCTGATGCCATTATGATTGCACGTGGTGATCTGGGTGTGGAATTGCCGGTAGAAAAAGTACCGCTTATCCAGAAGAACATTATAAAAAAATGTATCCACCGCGCAAAGCCTGTAATTGTAGCTACGCAGATGATGGAAAGTATGATCGACCGTACCAAACCTAACCGAAGTGAAATTACGGATGTAGCCAATGCGGTTCTGGAAGGTGCGGATGCTGTAATGTTAAGCGGGGAAACAGCTACCGGCCAGCATCCCACGCTGGTGGTAGAAACCATGCGCAAAATTATTTTGGAGATAGAGCGCACCGAATACAATTATGACCTGGATGAGGTATTAACTCCGCAACCACATTCTCCTACCCTCTCAAGTGATGCTATTTGTTACAATGCCTGTAAGTTAGCAAGAGACGTTGCTGCTAAAGCGCTTATCGGTATGACACAAAGCGGCTATACCGGCTTTATGTTAAGCAGCTTCAGGCCTAAAGTTCCTTTGTATATTTTTACCAAGCATGAAACGCTGATCAACCAGATGAGCCTGGGCTGGGGCATCCGGGGATTTTTATACGATGACCACGATAGGGAGCTGGACACTATTTTTGAAGACCAGATAGATATCTTAAAAAAGGACGGCTTTTTAAACAAGGGCGATACTGCTGTAAGCACTGGCAGTACCCCCGTACATTTAAAAATACCTACCAATACTATCAAGATCACTAAAATAGAAAAATAAATCTTTTATAGTTGATATATTCAAGAGCTACCCGGATAGGCCAGGTAGCTCTTTTTAGTTGTAAAAATAACACGTAAGCTTCTTCGTTAAATCAAAACTAAAAAGCCGGTCCCGGTATTTCCGGAAGCGGCTTCAGCATAACAGTGTCAGTCAGTTTGCTATAATTCTCTGATCTTAATATTCCTGAACCATACATTATTTCCATGATCCTGTAAACCAATCCGGCCTGTCTTATAGGTACCGAAATCAGGCATATTCCTGAATTTACTGTTAGCGATGAGGTTCTTCCAGTTGTCGTTCCACATTGTGGTACTAATAACATGCACCTTATTCAGATACACGTCCAGCGTACCATTCACACAACGAATAAGGTAAGTATTCCATTCAAGCGGCGGATTTTCAGCATGAGTTTTTGCAGCAATAAGATCATACAGGTCGCCAGCCTGGTGCTTTATTATTTTACCGTCAGGATGTCCTTCATTATCTACAATCTGCATTTCAGGGCCTGTATTCCACATACTGTTATACTTGTCTTTATTCTCATTGATATAAATACAAATACCGCTATTACCTCCTTTATCTATTTTCCAGTCTATTTGTAGCTCAAAATTCCTGTATTCTTTATCTGATACAATGTCGCCTCCTGTTTTAGGACGTCCGTCGTTATTCGCATCCAGATAAAGCGCTCCATTAGCGGTTTTCCAGGCAGTGCCAATGGTTTTAGAACCGTAAGCATGCCAGCCATCAGAAGAAATACCATCAAACATGAGTTTCCAGCCCGCAGCTTTTTCTTCACTGGTTAAAACATTCAGCGCCACCTCAGGAGCGGGCGCAGGCGGCGTTGGTTCAGGACGGGGCACCGGAGCAGGGCTGGGCGCAGGTGCCGGAGCCGGTGCAGACGGAGTATTCCTGTACACACGTGGCGCACAGGAGTGGATTAATAGAACAGATACTGCAATACAGGCAGCAGAAATTATTTTTTTCATTTGTTTTAATTACTTTTTCAATAATAGTATATATTTAACCATATCTTTTGCTTCTTCCTCAGAAACGTTAGGATGCGGGGTCATAGGCACTTCACCCCAAACACCTGCTCCTCCCTCAATAATTTTTTTGGCCAGTTTAGTAATGGTTCCATCATCTGCACCGGCATATTTATTCGCTACTTCACGATATGCCGGCCCCGTTAACCTGTCATCAATCTTATGGCAGGTAGGGCACATAAATTTACCTGTAAGCTCAAGGCCCTTTTGGTAAACGGGGTTTGAGGATAGTTCATCTGAAGAGGTCTGCGAAGAAGCTGATGGTGAAGCTGGTGACGGTTCTGCTTCTGACTTTTTTTCACTTTCGCTGCTTCCGCAGGCAGCAACAACAGATAAGATAGTTAACGAGAGCAAAATTTTCTTCATACATTAAAATATTTATGACTAAAGTATCAATTATTATTCAAGTCCTAACACTTTTTTGTTAAACCCGGTATCAGCACCGGTTGCAGCAAAATCATCAAACGCTTTATCAGTAACCCTTATAATATGGTCCTTTATAAAACCTGCACCTTCTCTTGCTCCATCTTCAGGGTGTTTCAGGCAGCATTCCCATTCCATAACCGCCCATCCCTTATAATCATATTCTGCAAGTTTTGAAAAAATGGTCTTAAAATCTACCTGTCCATCTCCCGGGCTGCGATAGCGCCCTGCCCGTTTCAGCCAGCTTTGGTACCCGCCAAATGTTCCCTGTTTACCGGTTGGATTAAACTCTGCATCTTTTACATGAAAAGCCTTAATGCGATCATGATAAAAATCAATATACTGTATATAATCCAGGCACTGTAACACAAAATGTGAGGGGTCGTAAAGCAAACAGGCCCTTGCATGGTTATTTACCTTCTCCAAAAACATCTCATAGGTTTCCCCGTCAAACAGATCTTCACCCGGATGTATTTCATAACATACATCAACGCCGCATTCATCAAAATAATTCAGTATTGGCATCCAGCGTTTTGCCAGCTCGGTGAACCCCTCATCCACCAGGCCTGCAGGCCTTTGCGGCCAGGGGTGAAATGTATGCCACAATAAAGATCCGCTGAAGGTGGCATGGGCATTTAAGCCTAAATGCTCCGAAGCTTTGGCCGCGTATTTTAATTGCTGAACAGCCCATGCTGTTCTTTCTATTGCATTCCCTTTTAATTCCGGCGGAGCAAAACCATCAAACATTTCGTTATAAGCCGGATGTACTGCCACCAGTTGCCCCTGTAAGTGAGTTGACAATTCAGATATTTTTAATCCTGCAGATTCCACGATTCCTCTTCTCTCATCGGCATAGCTTTTGCTTTCTGCCGCCAGACGTATATCGAATATGCGGGGATCGCTTGTGGGTATTTGCACGGCTTCAAAGCCCAGTCCCCGCGCCCATTGACATATAGTTTCCAGGCTATTGAAGGGCGGCTTGTCTCCTAAAAACTGTGCAAGAAAAATTCCCGGACCTTTTAACGTAGTCATGCAAAATCGTTTTTGAGATTAGGGGATAAAGCTATACAATTATTTTGATTAGACCAGCTTTGAAAATGAAGTTGTTTTCTAAACTTCTGCTAAAAGCATATTCCTTTCATTACGAAGAGACACAAATATCCGAAGATCAGGCCAGTCTGTAGAAACTGGCTCTGTATAATGACAAATCATTTTTAAAACTTAAATCCTATGTTCAGCTTGTACGACAAGAATGCCTTTTCGGAGCTGATACCTTTATAGTCTGTACCTCCAATATATACATCATTGGAAATAAACATCTGTTTATTCAGATCAACCTGGGTGCCAAAATTGACGCCGAATGTAGAGGTATACACTTTAGGAGTAACAACAGGCACAGTACTTACAGGAATCAACTCAGTGTAAACAGTACTATAATTAGTATACGCTGACGGTTTTGGTCTATACTCTACATAGGAATAAGCGAACATAGGTCCTATACCCAACCTGAACGTTTGCCTGTTCAGGACATAATATTTGGAAGTGAGTAATAGCCCCTGGGCCGTTTTGTTCCAGCTCCAATAAGCCGAAGCTGCAAGTCCCAGCCTGTTTTGTAATACGGTTCTTTCATAAGTAGCATTTGTGCCCATAGCTGCTGAAATATCTGCATGACGATCCAAAATCTTTGCCAGCATCAAACTGGTGCTGATGGCCTGGACTCCTGCCGAAACCCTGTTAGGATATGGATCAATAAAACTGTTCCTGATCCTTTTTGCTTCATTATTTGCCCAGTATGCCTCTTTTTTTAATGCGATGTTTTGTTTGCGGTAAGCCTTTTCATACAGCCTCTTTTCTCTTGCGGCTTCTACTTTTTCATCCTTACTGCCGGCTTCATCTTTAGCAGAATCCACAACATGCAAAGGGAGCCTCCTGAAATTCTTTTTACCGGGAAGCAGGAATTTGATCATTCCCCTTTTTATTTCTACAATTTCCACAGCTACTTTTCTGCCATTTACAAGATACAATGTATCCTGTGCATAAACATTGCTACAGCAAGAAGTAATAATCAAAAAAACAACAAGGAAATATTTCATTCAGGCTGGTTTCATTGTAAGACGCATATCAGCCTCCAAACGCAACAGTCCTTTATAGCAACTGACCTCTCAGCAGATCCTCAAACACATCTCTTTTACGGATCAGTCGCGGCACCCCGTTTTCTACCAGCACTTCGGCTGGCTTAAAGCGTGAGTTGTAATTACTCGACATTTCAAAACCATAAGCCCCGGCATTATAAAACACCAGCAGATCCTCTTCCCTTATCTCGGGCAATGGTCTCGACCAGGCGAATGTATCCGTTTCACAGATATTTCCTGTAACGGTGTATTCCTTTACTTCACCATCAGGATTCGTGATATTTTGAATACGGTGGTAAGCATCGTAAAACATAGGCCGAATGAGATGATTAAAGCCGCTGTTTACCCCCGCAAATGTGATCGCCGGCGTTTCTTTTAACACATTCACCTTCGTTATAAAATAACCGCATTCACTCACTAAAAATTTACCGGGCTCAAACCAGATCTGCAGGTGCCGGGTAAGTTCGTTCGACTCAAAAGTATGCAGTACTTTTTGTGCCAGTTCCTCTATATTGATAGAAGGATCATCCTCTTTATAGGCTACTTTAAAGCCTCCTCCAAGATCTACAGACTTTAAACCGGGGAAATGAGGAATAATATCAAACAACACTTCAATGCCTTTTATAAAAACATCAGCATCTTTAATGTCACTGCCCGTATGGATATGCAGGTTGGTGATATGAATTTGATTATCTGTAACTATCTGCTTAAGCTGCTCCAGCTGATCTACAGGAATACCAAACTTACTTTTATCGTGTCCTGTAGAAATTTTCAGGTTTCCGCCGGCCATAATATTCGGCCTTAAACGAACGCCAACCGGGTAGCTGCTGCCGAATTTTTTACCAAATTTTTCAAGGTTGGATAAGCTGTCAATATTAATAATTACTCCTAAAGATTGCGCTTCCTCTATTTCATCAAATCCTATACCATTACTGGTATATAAGATGTTCTGCGGCTCAAATCCCGCATATAAGGCCAGCTTTACTTCATTAACCGAGCTGCAATCTACATTACATCCCCGCGCCTTCAGCACCTTTAAAATATTAATATTGGTTAAGGCTTTACAGGCATAAAAAAAACGGACTTTATTACTATTAAAAGCTGTTGTAAGCCTTTTGTATTGAGCGGTAATTTTATCCGCATTATATACATAAACCGGAGTACCGTATTCATTGGCTATTTCTGTAAGCTGTAAAGGACTTAATACATTTTCCATAATAATAGTGTCATGTCAAGATTAAGTTGTCTGTCGCCCTGATCTGGTTGAATGATGGCTCGTCAGGTTCACTACAACAAAATATGTTTTTGCCTTAATAATAGATATAAAAAAAGCAGTATTACTACTGCCTGCGCTTTTTAACTTTTTACCGGTTCAGTTAATATATTTAATAAGCAGGCTGATCTTCATCACCGTTCTTTTTTTCCTCATCTTCCGGATCCGGCTCCTCGTCCAACGCCTCACTTCCTGGAACTTCTTCCGTTACCTGCTTCTTTTCGTCATCAAAAGGCACTTCATCGGTTTCTTTCCTGTTATCATCTGTATCATTCACTTCTGCAGGCTGTTCATCATCTGTTTCATCGGAACCGGTCACTTTTTCTGTGAACTGGTCTGAATCATTCATAATAGCACTTTCAATCAGTTCTCCGTTTTCAGAAACGGCCAGGGGATGAGCTTCTTCTTCAGCCGGCCCACTTTCACTAACGCCTTCGTCTCCGTTTACAATGGTAGGCGCTACCATCTGCTCTGCTAATACTTCTTTAATTTTAGGCAGCTCATCAGACGAGTTAATGCCAAAATAATCCATAAAAGACCTGGAAGTGGCATATACCAGCGGATGACCCGGCAATTTTTCATTCCGGCCGCTTATTATGATCAGGTCCTTCTCTAATAGTTTTTGAATAGCATAATCGGCGCTTACACCTCGAATAGCTTCTATCTCTCCTTTCGTTACGGGTTGCTTGTAAGCCACGATCGCCAGGGTTTCCAAAGCCGCTGCTGACAGGCGCTTCATAAATTTATCGCCATTCAGCTGCGCAATCGTTTTATGAAACTCTTTCTTGGTAAGAAACTGCCAGCCACCACCACTTTGCACTACTTCAAAAGGATAAAACTCCGAAATATACTTTTCCTTTATGCCGTCTATAGCCGCTTCTACCTGGTCGAGAGTGATCTTATCTTCCATAAAGCCAAAAGCATTATTCAGCAAGTCGGTAACCTCTAAAGATGATAAAGGTTTTTCACTCGCAAAAATCAATGCTTCTATATGTGGGATCAATTCGGCTATTTCCATGAACAGATCTGATATTTGGAATTTGAGATTTTAAATTCAACTATATACATCTCAAATCAGAAATTAAAATTACCCCTGCAATGCTGCGGCACCACTTACAATTTCTGTAAGCTCGGTAGTAATGGCAGCCTGCCTTGCGCGGTTATAGCTTAGCTTAAGGCTCTTCAGCATTTCGTTTGCATTCTCGCTGGCTTTATCCATCGAGGTCATACGGGCTCCATGCTCAGATGCGTTTGAATCGAGCACCGCTTTAAAAAGTTGCGTATTCAGAATCTTAGGCATCAATTCAGCGATCAGCTCAGCTTTATTAGGATCGAAAATAAAATCGGCTTTAGGCCCACGCTTCTTATTTTCCACTTTCTTCGGAACAGGAAGGAACTGTTCTGTCGTAAAAATCTGCGTGGCTGCGTTTTTAAACTGGCTGTACACTATTTCAATGGCATCAAACTCTTTCTTTTCATAGGCTTCCATTGCTGCCCGGGAAATTCTTTGAACATTTTCAAAGCTCAGGTGCAGGAAAATATCTTTATGCTCCTCACTGGTCTTATAGCCCAGCTTGGTGAGCGCTTCAAAACCTTTTTTACCAAGATTCCAGATCGTAACATTTCCTTTCTCAAACTGGGACTGATATTTATCATTAATGACGCTCCGGGCAAGTTTAACAACATTAGAGTTAAAAGCACCCGCCAGACCACGGTCGCTGGTAATTACAATTACCAGTACTTTTTCAACCGGCCTTTCTTCAGCCAAAGCCATTTTAATATCACCATCACTGTTGCTCACAATATTGCTCAATACCTCCTGCAGCTTTTGAGCATACGGGCGCATTTGTACAATTGCATCCTGTGCACGGCGAAATTTAGCAGCGCTCACCATTTTCATGGCTTTGGTAATCTGCTGCATACTCTGAACAGATGATATCCGACTACGAACTTCTTTTAACTGGCCTGCCATTCTTTAGAATCTTTGGTTTTCAGGGCGCAAAAGTACGTGCAAAACATCAATTTTCAATATATAAATAAAATATGTGGAAAAGGTTTTAAAGATAGGTTGACAGGTCATATACAGTATACCATATACCAGGCACCGCATACAGAAACCAAGCATTAAGCTAACCGTATCCTTCTGACCATGCTGATTACCGAACCGATCACCAAAAACACCACGCCTGCCCATACCAGATTGATATAAGGGAATTTATAAGCCTTAAGCGTAAGGTATTCGAGCACGTCATTCGATTCCTTTACGCCAATGGTAACGGTATCTCCGCCGGCATCGTCTAACCGCAATACCAGGCCCTGAGCCATAACAGTATCCTGGGTCTGGTAAATAATATTGCCTTTATTCCTGATCAGCAAAAGATCCGAGCTGTACGAAGGCCCGTTCAGTTCCTGTACTTTAACAGATGCGGTATAACCGGTATCCGATTTTTCAAATCCCGCAACAGGCAAATTATCCCTGGCAGCCAGTTTTTCAATAATAATATACCCTTTGCTATAAAAAACAGTATCATTCGTATGCACGGTATTTGGTTTAAAGCGGGCGGTATCGTTCCTGCCATCCGGCTTGTAAAAAGAAGAAACATAGGTAAATACATCATGGCTCCAGTAATGCCTGCTCGACGGGTTGGCCATCAGCCCTTCATTTCCTTTGTAGTTTACAAAAGCATTGGGTAATAAAGTAAATTCCTCGTTATTTTTCTTAGATTTAAAATGCACCTTAAAATAGGTTTGCTGCTTTTTGGGATGTGCGGAATCGCCCACATAAGTGACCATATAGTTGTTCATCTGCATGGGCACACCTTTTACCAGTGTCAGGTTTTCACCGGTTTTTTCCTTACTGCCTTCACCAAACGGAACGGCAATTCCGCTGGTATTCCATGACAGCACTTCTTTTTTAGAAGAAGAAAGGATCATTCCTACCAGCATCAGCGCAAACCCGAAGTGGGCCACCGAGCCGCCACTATTTTTAAGCTTACCCTTCAGCCCTATCCATATATATGCAGCATTGGCAACAGTAGCATACACGGTGGCCACCAGCGCCAGCCAGATATTGATCAGGAAACCCATACCATGCACATCGTAATTGATCTTTATAACCACCAGTATGAATGTAGCTACCAACGCACTTATAATGGTAGGCGCCAGTATTTTATTCCAGAAAAACTTAATATCTGTAGCCTTATATTTCAGGTATTGAGTCACCGCTGTTAAAATGCCTATTACAAATGCAATCAGTACCTGTATCTTATTATAATTAAATTCATCATTTTCACCCGGCGCTTTATTTAGGTTAAATAATTTATTAAATACCGGAAGCGATGTCTGGAAAATAATAACCATTGCTGCAAGAAAAAACACTAAAGAGCCGATAAACATCCAGAATTCGCGCGATGTTACATGCTCTTCCTTTTTGACAGACGGCACCTGCCTGTTCAGTAATACAATATAGGTAATGATACCTCCTAATATTACATAGAGGGGAAAACCCGGAATGGTCTCTGCCAGAAAGTAGGTAGCAAGGGACAAAATAACCGTAACGCCAAAAATGATCAGTCTTTGACGGTTGGTTTTCGCTGCAAAAAACGGTGCCAGCCATACAAATACAATCATAAACAGGAACAACTGCCCGTTCATACCTATATCAGCAAAGGCATGTACTGAAGAATCGCCCAGAACACCGCTTTTGGTAAGAAAAGTAGAATAAACAATGAAGATGAACGATAAAGCAAGGAATAAGAACGATGAACGGAGAGAATAACCGCTATGCTTAAATATGAGCATGGTATGCAAACCCGATACCATGATCATCCACGGAACCAAAGAAGCATTTTCCACCGGGTCCCATGCCCAGTAACCTCCAAAGTTCAGCGACTCGTAAGCCCATTTGGCTCCCATCATAATACCCAGGCCCAATATAGCTACCGAAAATAACGTCCATGGAATAGCGCTGCTGATCCAGCCTTTAATATCCTTTGTCCAGAGGCCGGCCATTGCAAAAGCAAATGGAACTATAGTAGATGCAAACCCAAGGAAAAGTACCGGCGGGTGAATCACCATCCAATAATTCTGAAGCAATGGGTTCAGGTCGTTGCCATCCGTGATCATTGAAAGATAATCAGGCCTTATAGGTTGTGTTACATCAAAATTCACATGCATACCCGGCGCTTCGTCGAGTACGCCTGAATCGCGCAATAATATAAACGGATTGGAACCTATCTTAACATCAAAAATATAAATGCCTATCACCATTGTTGCCAAAAAGAACTGGGCAAAGCTTATTACAGACATCACCGGGGCTTCCCACTGTTTCTCGCGCTTTATAATGATCAGCCCCAATACACAATGCCAAAAAGCCCAAAGCAACGTGCTTCCCTCCTGCCCTTCCCAGAAAGCGCTCATGATATATTTGAACTCCAGCGAAAGGCTGGTATGCTGCCAGGCATATTTATACTCAAATAAGTGATGATAAAGAATATGCAGCAACGCAGCAAAAATAAAAAGCACAGCAACTGCCTCTGTGAAAAACGCTATGCGTCCCAGTTTCAGCCACCCGCGCTTTTGATCGGGTGTAGCCTGCACCGCTTTAAAATAGGCAAAAGCCGCTGTAAGCGAAGCAATCAAAGAAACTAAAATGAAAAAATGTCCTGCCTGACCGGGCAAAAGATGCTCGCCTGCGTACTTCATAAATAAATATTACTATTGTTTAGCTGCCATTCCTTCAGCATTATTCGTATAAGAAGTCCTTTTTTCCTGGGGTATATGTTTAGAAGGATCCTGGTCTTTGTACTTACTGGGACACTTGGTCTGGATATTCTGGCAGACAAATTGACCATCTTCATATTTGCCTTTCATTACCAGCCTTTCACTTAATTCAAAATTCTCAGGCTTGGGACTATGATAAATAACATTTACTTTATCACCTAAAGTATCTACAGCTGTAAAAGTCAGGTAATTAGGATTTTTTATGGCATCATATTCCATCGGCTCGCTCCTGTCCCACCTGGCCATCAGGTGCACATATTTTCCCGGTTTGGATTTGGCAATGGCAACCGTATCATAAGTAGTGGTGGTTTGCAAAAAACTTACCAAAACCGCTATGGCGGCGGCAATTAAAACCAGTAAAATGATATGGATCTTTTTCATGCTCCTGCTGAAATTTTCTGCAAAATTAAGGCATACGGCCCGTTTATGGTACTTTAACAATACCTCAACTGTTTTGTTGCAGGAAATCAAAAAATAATTTAAAGGATATTTTAAGAATGCATTGGCGAGAGGCGATGTAATAAACCAAAGCTACAACTCACGGCCTTTCCATACAGGGTATCAAAAAGAAGTTTTAGTTTGGTAGAACCTGTTCCCGGTGTGAGCACGGAAAAATAAAAGCAACAGCAAAAAAAACGAAATGTGCTGAACAGGAGTTATACGGCAAATTCATCTTTTTAAATAAGCAAAGGTGACAGCATAGGATAGCTCGAAGCGCCCGGATCGGTACGGGCAGGTTTACACAGCAGCACAATTTGTGATAGCGTCCAAAATCATCGCCGCTTTTTCAAATACAATATATTCGCCACTTTCCGTTCCCCTTCATGATCCCATTTCTTATTATCAGAAGGGTAATTGACTATGCCCCTGTCTTTGACCCATAAAGCAGAAGAGCCGCCGCCATCAAAATTGATAGCGCTTATACACCCCAGCCAACGCATGATCCTGGTCAGCTCAAAAAGATTCATCCCGGCCGAATTAGGGCTGCGACCGTCCACCACCAGCATGATCACGCTCCCATTTTCTGTAATGCCAACCGCCGTACGGGGATGCCGGTTTACATTAAAGCTACCGGAATCCAGTTGCTCATCCTGCCCGTTCAGCAATAACAATGGCCCGTTCAGCATCACATCCGGTTCGTTCAGCCACTCTTCCCAATTCACCAGCCCGTCCCATTTTCTGATATTTAATTTTCCTTTATCAATAACAACTGCGGCTTTCTGATGAAAATCCGGTTTTTCATCTTTTTCTTTACGATTCATATTAACAACGGTTCCATTGACCTTTGTAAAATCAACCGCTCCCCCGTTTTTCATGTCAAAAAAATTACCGTTAATAGCTGCAAGCGCATTGCTCCTTTTAGCAAAGTCGGATGTTTTGAATAATGTCTGAGCGTCTGCTGCAATACTAAACTTAGGATTGCAAAACAATGTTCTTCTTGTTTTGATATAACTGATATTTTCCATTGCACCAAACAATTCAACTCCAACAAAAGAATACCTGTATAACTTAACCCCTTTAGCAATTTTAGTAACAGTCCAGCTCGCGTTAACAAAAACAGCAGAATCCGTATACTGCGAATAACAGCATATCGTATGAAAGAAAAACAGAAATACTGCCACTGTCTTTACATAAAAATGACCCCGTTTTACTCTTTGATGTTTCATACCAGACTTCAGGATTATTAACTTTTTAACGCTCATTATTTTTTAATACTACTGTGCTGGCTTATCGGCCAGTTTTACGGTCTTAATATCAACGGTGATCTCTTCCAGTCTTGTAGCCACATCCTTTGGCATACTTTCCTGGTATCGCGTACCCAGATATTTTGCAAGAAATTTTTCTGATGCAGCCAGCATCGCCATATTATTTACAGGTTTTCTAAATCCATGCCCTTCATCGTTGGCAAGCAGATATTGTACATCTCGTCCCAGGTCTCTCATCGCGATAACAATCTGGTCGCTTTCTGCCTGTTTAACCCGGGGGTCATTAGCGCCCTGAACGATCATCAGCGGTGTTTTTATTTGATCTGCGGAAAACAACGGGCTGGCAGCCTTCAGAATCTCTTTCCCCTCATTTGTAGCATCATCGCCCATTCTCAGGGTAAATTGCTTTCTAAACGACTCCCAGTAAGGTGGAATGGTAGACAAAAGTGTAAATAAATTACTGGGACCTACAATATCCACGCCGGCAGCATATACATCCGGAGTAAAAGCAAGTCCTGCAAGTGTAGCGTAGCCTCCATAGCTTGCGCCCATTATGGCTACTCTTTCTGGATCAACAATTCCCTGCTGTACCAGATATTTCACACCCCAGGTAATATCGTCCTGCATCAGCTTTCCCCATTGCAGATTACCGGCATCCAGAAACTTTTTACCATAGCCTGTGCTGGCCCTGAAATTAGGATCTAAAACAACAAACCCCCTGTTAGCAAAAAACTGTGCATAAGAATTAAACCCCCAGTAACTTCTCCCCCACGGCCCGCCATGAGGAAATACTAGTAAAGGAAGGTTTTTGCCGCTGCTGTTTTTGGGTAAAGTAATATAACCAGGTATTTCAAGCCCGTCGCTGCTTTTATACCGTATCGGCTTCATCGGGCTCAGGTATGCTTCGTATTGTTTAAGTTTAGGCCGTGGCGTATATTGCTCTATTATTTTTTTTGTACCCCTGTCGAAAAAATAAACGGTGGATACTACAGTATCACCAAAAACGACGAACAACCATTTTTGCTCATCTTTTGTGAGGCTTGTAACACTTATTTCCGAACCCGGGAATTTTGACATAACAAAATTATAATCCGCTTCATATTGTTTATTTCTAAAGTAGAGACGTTCCTTATCATCATAGTAAGAAGTATGGATAATATCCTTAGTTACATTACTGATCCACACATTGTCCAGGTCTACCCTGTTCAAAGGATCTTTTTCCACATCTTCTACAGCGCCTGTTGCAGGATTCATTAAACCAAGCTTACTTAAATCAACTTCCTGACCTTTATTAGTGATGACATATAAACTTTTATTATCCTTAGTAAAAGCAAGCGGGCGGGCTTCTTCAAGCGCTGTAACGGAATATATTTTTTGAGGCGTTCCTCCATCGAGGGAAAGAAATTCTGTTGAACCGTCTTCAGAGTTCCTGATAGCCACTCTTGGCTTTTCATTCCAATCAAAAATCCAGCCACTCAACCGGTCTTTATTTTCATTCAGCAGTGTAAGCTTCCCTGTACTTATTTCGAGCTGGTACAGGTCGTGCCATTTTGAGTCCCTGTTATTCAAACCGATCATTAATTTATCAGGATCCGTCTTACTCACCATATATATGTATGCAGTGACACTATCCATTGGGGTAAGATTGCGGTTTTCAGGTATGCCGGTTAAAGCGTCATTTGCCGCAGCAGGAGAAACAGCAAAAATATTAAAATTTTCATTTCCACCTTTATCGTTGGCGTACAGGATATATTTCCCATCGTATGTCCAGAAGTAGCCTGCGCTGGGCCTTTCGAGGTTGGTTAACCGCTTTGCGTTAGCAAAAGGTTCGTCAAACTTTTTTACCCAAATATTCAGCATCCCTTTATATTCTTTGAGAAACGAAATAAATTTTCCGTCAGGACTGAGCTGTCCGCCACTTATTTCGGGGTTATCAAAGAAAATACTTCTGTCAATAACCGGCACTTCAGTTTGATTTTGGCCATATACAAGAATACTCATCATTCCTGTCATTAAAATCATGAGCAGATGTTTCTTCATAAAAGTAAATTTTAACTAAAATACAGAAAAGCCTGTATTTATGTATTTTTAATAATTATTGCATCTATAAATCAGGTTATAGTTGCCTATTAATTATAAACATTATGAAAATCTTCAGGGTATTTTTACTAACAGTCATCTGCACAATAGAATTAACTATGCAATCAGGGGCACAAATAATAAAAAATTACGACCGGGAATGGAAAATAGTGGCAGATAATATCAGTAAAGGGTTACCTGCTTCAGCGCTGGAAACCGTTAAAAAAATTTATACTGCGGCGAAGGCAGAAAAACAGGATGCACAAATTGTAAAATCCCTGGTGTATATAACACAACTGCAGCAGGAAAACCGGGAAGAGAATTTTACACTGCGCATCAAAGAAATAGAAAAAGAGCTGCAAAGCAGCAAAGAGCCGGTCACTTCTTTATTAAACAGCTACCTGGCAGGGTTATATTATCAATATTTTGCAGGCAACAGGTATAAATTGTATGGGAGGACCAATACCGTTGATTTCAATAAAGAAGATATTGCGACGTGGACGGCAGATGATTTTCATAAAAGGATCAGCGAGCTGTACCTGCTCTCAATTAAAAATACCCACCTGCTGCAGCAGCTGAACCTGGCCGACTACGATGCACTGATTGAAAAAGGGAATGTCCGTTACCTGCGACCTACCCTCTATGATATTCTGGCGCATCATGCGCTGAATTATTTTAAAAACGATGAGCGGGATATCACCAAAGCGGCCTCCAGCTTTGAGATCAACGATGCAAAAGCGCTCAGCCCTGCAGACGCATTTGTAAATGCTTCATTTAAAACAAACGATTCTCTATCGCTGCAACACAAGGCATTGCTTATTTACCAGGATCTGATCCGCTTTCATTTAAATGATAAAAAGCCTGATGCGCTGATAGATGTGGATATAGAACGGTTACAGTATGTATACTCGAAAATGGTTATTACTGAAGCAACACGCAAACCCATTATTGTATTAGATGATAAAGAAGCCTCTCCCGGCGCCCTATCGCTCTTAAACCCTGAAGATATTTCCTCCGTTACTGTTTTAAAAGATGCAACTGCAACCGGTAAATATGGGGCAAAAGCCGCAAATGGCGTCATCGAGATATCAACGAAAAGTAAAAACTATAACAATCTTTCAGCTGCCAACAATCATTTCACAGAAAAGGAATGGCTGTATTATACGGCATTACAGCAAATCATCTTACTATACGGCAACATACCCGCTACCGCACAGGCCCAATACCTTATGGCCTTGGTGCACCAGCAAAAAGGAAATGAATATAATGCCCAGGCAGATACAAGTAACCGTTATGAGCTGCTAAAAGCAAAGAAAATAACTGATAAAATTCTTGAGCAGAAAGAAAAAAGCGAAGGTTGGACGAATGCCTATAACCTGAATCAGCAGTTACTGCAGCCTTACTTCTCTTGTACAACAGAAAAAGTAAACCTGCCCGGCCAGCCTTTCAGGATGTTGCTGAATTTTAAAAACATCAGCAAGGTATACCTGCGTGCTATACCTGCAACAGAACCACTTAAAAAACTGATGCAGAACAACAGAGGGGATGATAAGAACTGGATAGCCCTGGCAGCTGCAAAAGCCGTAAAAAGCTGGCAGCAACATCTCCCCGAAAATACAGACCTGCAATCACATACAACTGAAATTAAAATAGATGCATTGCCAGCCGGAGCGTATTTTTTATTGGCATCCGTTAACGAGGATTTTGGTACCAGCAATAATATACTGGCTGCACAACTTACTTATATATCCAATATCAGCTTTGTACAGAACAATGAAGATTTCTTTGTTTTGCATCGCAATACAGGATATCCTCTGGCCAATGCTACCGTGCAGATTTACAAAAAGGTGTATGATTACAAAATATCCACTTATACCAGGCAAAAATCTGATCAATACACCACTAATAAAAACGGTTACTTTAAATTAAGCACCGCTTCTCTTGCTGCAAAACAGCGGGGCGGCAATTCTTTATTATTGGATATCAGGTATAACAACGACCAACTCTCTGTTGACGATGATACCTATTATTACTATAATAACCTGAACATTGATAACAACTTAAAATTTCAGACAGCGGTTTTTATGTTCACAGACAGAAGTATATACAGGCCTGGCCAAACGCTCCACTTTAAAGGTATTGCTGTAAGCAAAAGAAATGACGGAAGAAAAGCCACGGTTTACGACAACTACAAAACCACGTTAGTATTATACGATGCCAATCTTCAGAAAATCAGCGATATACAGGTAGTGAGCAATGAATACGGTTCTTTCAGCGGAAAATTCATGTTGCCACCATCGGGGTTAAATGGTGCATATACCTTACGCACAGCAGATAATACCGGTTATGCCTCTGTAAGAGTGGAAGAATACAAACGGCCTAAATTTTATGTAGATTTTGAGCCGGTAAAAGGTGCATACAAAGTAAATGAAGAAATAAAAATAACAGGATTTGCCAGGGCTTACGCAGGCAACAATGTAGATGGTGCTACTGTAAAATACCGGGTAGTACGCGAAGCCCGTTTTCCTTATCCCTGGCTGTTTTGGAGAGGCTATTATCCGCACAGCGAAGCAATGGAAATTACCCATGGAGAAGCAGCAACCAGGGCCGACGGGACCTTTGATATTACCTTTAAAGCTATTCCTGATGCAGCAATCAATATAAAAGCAGAACCTGTTTTTGATTACCGGGTTTATACAGACGTAACAGACATTAACGGCGAAACCAGGAGCGCCAGCCAGTCTGTTTCTGCCGGGTATAAATCCCTGCTTTTAAAAGTAAAGATTGCAGACAGGTTATCTACCGACAGCCTTTACAAAATATATGCGCGTACAGAAAACATGTCCGGCGAGTTTGAAAAAGCAAATATCAGTGTTACAATCACCCGGCTAAAGCCCGAAGAGCGCTTGCTGCGCCCACGCTACTGGGAAAGGCCCGACCAGTTTATTTTAAGCAAAGAGGAGTATATCGGGTACTTCCCCAACGATATTTATAAGGATGAAGATGATCCTAAAACATGGGAGAAAGCAGCTATTGTTTTAAAACAGGATGGCAATACGGATTCAACCGGCCAGTTTCTATTGCAGAAGACCCGCTTGATTCCTGGTTATTACGCAGTGGAGATTGAAACCAGGGATAAAGATAACCAGGCGATTAAAGAGGTTCAATATATTGAATTATTCAATCCTGGTAAACCGGAACCTACCTATCCTCAATATGTATATAGCATTGCCCCTCAACCCATAGAGCCCGGAGAAAAAACAAAAGCAGCGATCAGCAGCTCTGCAGAAGATGTGTTCTTAATTCAGCAAACAGATAAAGAAAACAAAACCTATTCCTATTATCAATTGCATCAAAACAAACCTGTCAGCGTTACGTTTACAGCAACAGAAGCCGACAGGGGCGGATATAACACCAGCTTTTTATTTGTAAAGCATAACCGTGTTTTCCAGCAAAACCAAACGATTGCTGTACCCTGGACGAATAAGCAGCTAAATATAGAGTACAGCACCTTTCGCGATAAAACCCTGCCCGGGGCTGGAGAAAAATGGACAGTAAAAATATCGGGCTATAAAAAAGAAAAAGTTGCAGCAGAAATGCTGGCCGGCATGTATGACGCATCTTTAGACCAGTTTCATCCCCATCAATGGAACACCCCTTCTATATGGCGCAATGTTTACAATAATACCGCATGGAATATACAAAACAATTTTGCAGGTATCTCCGCTACCCTGCTTAATAATAAACAAACAGATTACCAGAATTTTGAAAAGAAATATGACATATTGCTTTATCCTGGTAGCGGATGGAATGGGCCCATTGGTTTGGCAGGAAGGGCTCCGGGTATTATGGTAAGTGCAGTTGCAAGAGAGGAGTCTCAGGCAATGAACGAAGTAGTGGTGGCTGGCTATGGCACTCAAAAAAGACGGTTGGTTACAGGAGCTGTAGCAGCAGTTCAGGCCGATGCAGCCGCACCTCCCGAAGCTAAGGCTGATCAAATCGATGCAGAACGGGCTACAGGCACTTCAGCGCTGCCGAATCCTGTTACGCAAATACGCACTAATTTTAATGAAACGGCTTTTTTCTTCCCCGACCTGAAAACCGATAAGGATGGAAATATCAGCTTTGCATTTACTATGCCCGAAGCCCTTACCCGGTGGAAGTTCCAGGCTTTGACACACACTAAAGACCTGGCTTTCGGCTACAGCCAGAAAGAGATCATTACACAAAAAGATTTAATGGTGCAGCCCAATCCGCCCCGCTTTTTAAGGGAAGGAGATCAAATGGCATTCAGCGGAAAAGTAGTGAATCTTTCCGGCAAAGAAATTACAGGCATTGCTACATTGCAGCTGTTTGACGCTGCTACTAATGAGCCTGTGGATGGCTGGTTTAAAAACGCAGTTTCTCAGCAGTACTTCACAATTGCTGCCGGTCAGAGCCAGGCTATACAATTCCCTTTAGAAGTGCCTTATCAGTATAATAAAGCACTTACCTGGCGCATTGTAGCTCAAACAAAGGACGGGGCACTTTCTGACGGAGAAGAAAATATATTGCCGGTGCTGACCAATCGTATGCTGGTTACGGAAACACTTCCGGTACACATGCGCGGCAGCGGTACAAAAAATTTCAGGTTTGATAAATTAATTAACAGTGATAAAAGCGAAACACTAACTACCCAATCGCTTACAGTAGAGTACACTTCTAATCCGGTATGGTATGCGGTACAGGCACTTCCCTATATGATGGAGTACCCGTATGATTGCGCGGAACAAACATGGAACCGTTATTATGCAAATGCATTGGCCACACTCATTGCCAGTAGCTCGCCAAAAATAAAACAGGTATTCGAACAATGGAAAACAGCAGATACTGCAGCTTTGCTGAGTAACCTGCAAAAGAATCAGGAGCTAAAAGCGGTGCTGCTGGAAGAAACACCCTGGGTATTAGCAGCAAAAAGTGAAGCACAGCAAAAGAAAAATGTTGCCCTGTTATTCGATCTGATGCGGATGAGCGGAGAACTTACCAAGGCATACGAAAAACTGAGGCAGTTACAAAGCCCGAACGGTGGTTTTGTATGGTTCAAAGGCGGCCCTGATGACCGGTATATGACTCAATATATTGTAACAGGCATCGGCCATCTGAAAAAACTAAAAGCTACCACAGGCCTGCAGGATGCTAACCTCAACAGGATCGTACAGGGCGCCATGCCTTATCTTGATGCTAAAATAAAGGAAGAATACGATAATTTGTTAAAGTATAAAACTGATCTTGAAAAATATACACCGTCTTATTATGTAATACAATACTTATATATGCGCAGTTTTTTCCCTCAAATAAAAATTGCAGACAACACACAAAAGGCGGTGAATTATTTTAAAGAACGCTCTAAAAAAACATGGACAAAGCAGAATAAGTACATGCAGGCTATGATCGCTTTATCCGCTTATCGTAATAATGATCCGGCCACACCTAAAGCCATCTTACAATCACTTAAAGAAACAGCTATTATTCATGAAGAACAGGGCATGTATTATAAAGATGCCGTTCGCAGCTGGTGGTGGTATGAAGCCCCTATAGAAAGGCAGGCCTTAATCGTCGAGGCTTTTGAAGAAGCAGGTAAGGATAGTAAAGCCGCGAACGATCTAAGAACCTGGCTATTGAAGAACAAACAAACCAATAACTGGGAAAGTACTAAAGCTACTGCCGAAGCCTGTTACGCGTTGTTGCTTCGGGGTACAGACTGGTTATCTGTCACCCCTGAAGTGAGCGTCGACTTAGGTGGGGCTGTTATTATTCCCTCCTTTGGAGAAGATCCTGGAAAAACTGAGGCGGGCACCGGATATTTTAAAAAAGTGATTGAAGGTAGTAAGGTACGTCCTGCAATGGGCAATATAACCGTAACTGTTCAGCAAGCAGATCGCACTGCTACCCTGCCTACATGGGGCGGCGTGTACTGGCAATATTTTGAAGATCTTGATAAAATAACCTCTTCTGAAACCCCTTTAAAACTCAGCAAAAAATTATTTACAGAAACCAATAGTGATCGTGGTCCTGTTTTAAAACCGGTTAACGAAGGAGATATAATTAAAGTGGGTGATAAAATAAAAGTACGTATTGAACTAAATGTAGACAGGGATATGGAGTATGTGCACATGAAAGATATGCGTGCGGCGTCCTTTGAACCGGTGAATGTGCTCAGCCAGTACAAATGGCAGGGCGGACTGGGATATTACGAAAGCACTAAGGATGCCAGTACCAACTTCTTCTTCAATTACCTGCGCAAAGGCACTTATGTTTTCGAATACGCACTATTTGCACAATTACCGGGAAATTACAGCAATGGTATCACCAGCATTCAATGTATGTATGCACCTGAATTTTCAAGCCATAGCGAAGGAATAAGGGTTAGGATTAAATAAAAGAGTATAACGTTTTAAACCGAGACACCTGATTTCTTTAAAGAACGGGTATAATCGCTGATTGTAGAAGAGGTATATTGCGCGTGCAATAAGAGGAATTGTTATAATCAGAGAGCTGGCCTTTGTTTGTTGCGCGCTGGCTCCGAAGCGTAAATAAAGCAGGGTCTTCCTGAAAATATGTAATGCAGTGTAGGCTTGTATTTTATTAGCAAAAGAATATAAAAAATGCCTCATTTGGAGCAAAAATTGCTTTAAGTGAGGC